>NZ_JBTSRB010000007.1:0-90871 GCF_054637675.1 Metallibacterium sp. | reverse complement strand
GCTGGGCAACGCGTTGCGCGGCGCACTGACATCGAGATAAGCCTCATCCAGCGACAGCGGTTCAACCCGATCGGTATAGCGCGCGAAGATCGCGCGCACCTGCTGCGAGACGGCGCGATAACGCGCGAAGTCGGGCGCCACGAACACCGCCCTGGGACACAACCGCTCCGCGCGCAACGCCGGCATCGCCGAGCGCACGCCGAACACGCGCGCCTCGTAGCTGGCCGCGCATACCACCGCGCGCGGCCCGCGCCACGCCACCACCACCGGCCGCCCGCGCAGCGCGGGATCATCGCGCTGCTCGACGGATGCATAAAACGCATCCATGTCGACGTGGATGATCTTGCGCGAACCAATCGGCGCATGGATTGAATTCATCGGAGCGCATGCTCGCATGGCGCCGAACCTGTCGCAGCCCAGGCATCAACGCGTGATGCAACGATGTGACGCTGACTGCACAATGGAGCGCCTGCCCACTCCGACCCACACGGCGCATCGAGCGTACTCATCATGACTGCCGATTCCGTCCTCGCCGATCGCCTCGATGCGCTGCTGCCGCAGACGCAGTGCGGGCAATGTGGCTACGGCGGCTGCATGCCCTACGCCGAGGCGATGGCGCGTGGCGACACCGCGCACAACCGCTGCCCACCCGGCGGCAGCGCCACTATTGCCGCGCTGGCGAGCGCGCTCGGTCAATTGCCGCTGCCGCTGGATCCCGCATGTGGCGAGCACGAACCACGCACACTGATGTACATCCGCGAGGCCGAATGCATCGGCTGCACCAAGTGCATCCAGGCTTGCCCGGTCGATGCCATCGTCGGCGCAAGCAAGCGCATGCACACGGTGCTGAAAGCGCTATGCACCGGCTGCGAACTGTGCGTTGCGCCCTGCCCCGTGGATTGCATCGAGCTACTCCCGAACGTCTTGCCGCGCATGAGCGTTGCAGAATCGAACGCGGCACGGTTGCGTCATCGTGCGCGCCAGCAGCGCCTTGGCGAAGAACTCGTGCAGCAGACACAGCATGCCGCAACCAGCAGCGTCGACGGCGACGCGCTGGCGCTGGCGGCAGCGCTTGCACGCGCGCGCGCGCGGCGCGGCGGTGACAACAAGCCCTGAGGCAAGGCTACGCGGATCAGAACCAGCCCGCATGCAGGCGCAGGGCGGATCAGGCGCAGGCACGCGCCGGTTGGCGCTGCAGCAACGCTAGCAAATCGGCGATGCGCTGACGCTGCTGACGGCGATCCAGAATCATGTCGATGGCGCCGTGTTCGAGCAGAAACTCCGAACGCTGGAAACCCTCGGGCAACGTTTCGCGCACGGTCTGCTGGATCACGCGCGGTCCGGCGAAGCCGATCAGCGCCTTGGGCTCGCCGATGTTGATATCGCCCAGCATGCCCAGGCTGGCCGATACGCCGCCCGTGGTGGGATGCGTCAGCACCGAGACATACGGCAGCCCGGCCTCGCGCAGGCGCGCCAGCGCGGCCGAGGTCTTGGCCATCTGCATCAGCGACAGCAGGCCTTCCTGCATGCGTGCGCCGCCGGTGGCCGCGAAGCACACCAGTGGGCAATGCAGTTCCAGCGCATGCTCGGCAGCGCGGGCGAACTTTTCGCCCACCACCGAACCCATCGAGCCGCCCATGAAGGCGAACTCGAACGCCACCGCCACCAGAGGTTGTCCGCACAGGCTTCCGTGCATGGAAATCAGCGCGTCCTTTTCGCCAGTGGACTGCTGCGCGATACCGATGCGATCGCGGTATTTCTTGGAGTCGCGGAAACCCAGCGCGTCGACCGGTGTCACGCCGGCATCCAGTTCGCGGCTACCTTCGGCATCCAGAAACACGGACAGACGCATACGCGCCGACAGCAGGTGGTGATGGCTGCACTTGGGGCAGACCATCAAATTGCGCTCCAATTCGGGGCGATACAGCGCCGCGCCGCAGCCTGCGCATTTTTCCCAGACGCCCTCGGGCACCTTGCCGCGCGGTGCAGCGCGGCGCTCGCGCCGCGCGCTGCCGGGGACGAGTTTTTGCAACCAGCTCATGCGGTACTCCTGAAAAAGCGTGCGGATGCGGCCTGTGCGTCAGGCCGCCTTGCGCGCGTCCAGCGCGGCGCGAATCGGGGCGAGAAATGCGCGCGCGCGCGCGCCAACATCGGTGTCGCCGCCGCTGCCCTGCAAATACTCGACCAGCGCACTGCCGATCACCACGGCATCGGCGAAACTGGCAATGGCCAGCGCGCCGGCAGCATCCTTGACGCCGAAGCCGACCGCGACCGGCACCCGCGCCTGCTGGCGCAGCGCCTGTACTTGCGGAGCAATCGCCGCAGCGTCGGCGCGCGCCGCGCCGGTAACGCCCGTTATGGAAACAAAATACAGGAAACCCGAGGCGCGCGCGGCCAGATCGTGCGTGCGCGTGGCGCTGCTGGTCGGCGCCAGCAGACGGATCAGGTGCAAGTGTCGTGCCTGCATTTGCGCGCACAGCGCGGCATCGTCCAGCGGACTGTCCACCAGCAGCAGGCCATCGACGCCAGCGTTGGCGGCTTCCTCGGCAAAGTGCTCGACGCCGCGAATCTCGATCGGGTTGAGATAGCCCATCAGCACCAGCGGCGTGTGCGTGTCGTCGCGGCGAAAGGTGCGCACCATCTCCAGCACCTGCGTGAGTCCGATCTTGCGCGCCAGCGCACGCTCGTTGGCGCGCTGAATCACCGGACCATCCGCCATCGGATCTGAAAACGGCATGCCCAGCTCGATCAGATCCGCGCCGGCATCGACCAAGGCGTGCAGCAGCGGCACCATCGCCGCGGGGTCAGGATCGCCCGCAGTCACAAAGGGGATCAACCCGGTGCGCCCGGCGGCCTTGAGCTGTGCGAAGCGCTGGTCGATTCGATTCATGCGATCCGGATTCCACTCATCCCACGAGTTGCTTCGACATCACTGACACATCGGCTCCCAGGTATTCACGACGCTCGAGCAATGTCCATCCGAGACGGGCATACATCGCTGCCGTGCTGGGCGTGTAAAGGTACAGCGTTCTGAACCCTGTGGTACTCGCCTCTTGCTCAATACGATGGATCAGGGCCGCACCGAAGCCACAGCGACGCCACTGCGAAACGGCGTACACGCCTGCCAGCCAAGGTGTTCGATCTGCAGGCAGATCCATATCGTTTGCCACGAGCATCGCCGAGCCACACAGCTGACCTTTGATTGTCGCCACCACGGCTGTGGGGAGACCGCCGCGTTCGCAGCACAATCGCAGACGCCGTGTGCGCTCGGACAGGGTTTCCGAGGGTCGCAGAAAACCCCATTCCCGGAAGTGAAACGCAGCCAAAGCATCGACAAGATCGGCACGATCAGCGAGATACTCGATACACAGACCTGATCCGATACTCACGTGAGAACATCCATCAGCGCTGCCACGAGTTGGGCTTACCGGTCTGGCCTACGATGGGCTCGCCTCGCAAGACGCGTGGTTTTCGTCTGAAAGATCCTTCGCTGCGCTCAGGATGACAGCGTGTTTGCCTGCTCGCACCTCGCACCTCTCGTTCTCTTGCCTTTCCCGAGTCACAAGTCCCGACGCTCCCAGCTCCCTGCCTCAAAGCGCAATGCCTTCGCGCTGCGCGATGGTATGCACGTCCTTGTCGCCGCGGCCGGACAGATTGCACAGCACCAGCGCGTCACGCGGCAGTTCGCGCGCCAGCTTGATGGCCTGGGCCACGGCATGCGCTGATTCCAACGCGGCCAGAATGCCTTCGCTGCGCGCCAGATGATGAAAGGCTTGCATCGCCTCGACGTCGGTCACACCGACATACTCGGCACGGCCGGCGTCTTTCAGAAACGCGTGCTCGGGGCCGACGCCGGGGTAGTCGAGACCGGCCGAGATCGAGTGCGTCTCGGTGATCTGGCCATCGTCGTCGCACAGCACATAGGTGCGATTGCCGTGCAGCACGCCGGGGCGGCCGGCCGCCAGCGAAGCGGCATGGCGGCCACTGGCCAGTCCCTCGCCGGCGGCCTCGGCGCCGACGATGCGCACGTCGCGGTCATTGAGAAACGCATGGAACAAGCCGATGGCATTGGAGCCGCCGCCGACGCAGGCGGTCAGCGCATCCGGCAAGCGTCCGTATTCCGTCAGCATTTGCGCTCGCGCTTCGCGTCCGACGACGGCGTTGAAATCGCGCACCATCATCGGATACGGGTGCGGACCAGCCACCGTGCCGATGATGTAAAACGTGTCGCGCACGTTGGTCACCCAGTCGCGCAGCGCTTCGTTGAGTGCGTCCTTGAGCGTGCGCGAGCCGGAGCTGACCGGCACCACCGTGGCGCCCAGCAGCTTCATGCGGAACACGTTGATGGCCTGGCGCGCGATATCGGTCTCACCCATGTACACCACGCACTCGAGGCCTAGACGCGCAGCCACCGTGGCGCTGGCTACGCCGTGCTGGCCGGCGCCGGTCTCGGCGATGATGCGCGTCTTGCCCATGTGTCTGGCCACCATAGCCTGACCCACGGTGTTGTTGATCTTGTGCGCGCCGGTGTGATTCAGATCCTCGCGCTTGAGCAGGATCTGCGCGCCACCGACCTCGCGCGACAGACGCTGCGCGTGATAAATCGGACTGGGGCGACCGACGTAATGCTTGAGGTCGTGCGCAAGCTCAGCCTGGAACGCGGGATCATCGCGCAGCTTCAGATAGGTCGCGGTGAGCTCGGCCAGCGGCGCGATCAGGGTTTCGGCCACGTACACGCCGCCATAGGCACCAAAGCGGCCCATGGCATCGGGGTAGGCGTTGAAGTCGATCTCAGGCTCGGTCTTGCGCTGCGGTTTCACGATGAATCTCTCGGAAGAATTGCTGCAACTTGCGCGTATCCTTGATTCCGACGGCGCTTTCCACGCCGCTGGACACATCCACACCCCACGGTCGTGCAAAGCGCACAGCCCGCGCCACGTTATCCGCAGTCAGCCCGCCCGCCAAGAGCCACGGCGTGGTCAGTGGCGGCAACTGCGCCCAGTCGAAACCCTGGCCCTGCCCACCCAGTTCACCGATCGCGTGGCCATCAAGCACGAAACCGGCTGCATGTGGATACTGCGCCATGCGCGCGGGCACGTCACCCGCCTCGCGCATGGCCAAAGCCTTGAACCACGGCCGCCCAAAACCCGCGCAACATGCGTCGTCCTCGGCGCCGTGAAACTGCAGCAGATCCGGCCGCAGCGCCGCGCTGACCTCCATCACCTCGGCCGCCGGCGCATCCATGAATAGTGCGACGATGGCCACCAACGGCGGCAGCGCCGCGCGAATGGCCAAGGCCTGTGCAAGCGTAAGGCATCGCGGGCTGCGTGGCGTGAAAATCAGGCCGATGGCGTCCGCGCCCAGCGCTGCGGCGAGGCGCGCGTCCTCGGCGCGGGTGATACCGCAAATCTTGACGCGCGGCCTCATGCGCTGACCTCCTCGGGCAGGCCGAAAACAGCCGGATAGCGCGGCCCGATGAAAGTCAGGCCCTGCGGCGGCGCGGTCGGCCCGGACACGGTGCGCTCGCGGCCCTGCAGCAGATCACGCAGCCAGCACTCGGGCCGCTCGCCGCGACCGATCGGCAGCAGCGAGCCGACGATATTGCGCACCATGTGATGCAGGAACGCGTTGGCCTCGATGTCCACGATCACCTCATCCGCCACACGGTGTACATCGGCTTGCAGCAGCGTGCGCCGCGCGTGGCGCGCCTGACAGGCGAGTGCGCGGAAGGCCGAGAAATCGTGTTCGCCCAGCAGCTCCTGCGCGGCGCGATGCATGCGCTCGGCATCCAGCGGCGCGCGCTCCCAGGCCACGCGATCGTGCTCCAGAGCAGCGCGCGCGGTGCGATTGAGAATGCGGTAACGGTAGCGCCGCGAGGTCGCGCTGAAACGCGCATGAAACTCCGCAGTCACCGGCTGTGCCCAGCGCACCGCCACGCTCGCCGGCAGCACGCTGTTGGCGCCGAGCATCCACGCGCGCGGTGTGCGTGCGGCAACGGAATCGAAGTGCACCACTTGGCAGCGCGCATGCACGCGCGCATCGGTGCGCCCGGCGCAGGTCACCTCGAGCACGTGATTGGCCACGCGCGATAGCGCGGCCTCGACGGCAGCCTGCACCGACGCGCCATGGCTCAGGCGCTGCCAGCCGAGAAAAGCGTCCCCGGCGTACTCGATACCCAATGCGATGCGCATGGTTTCAATGCAACTCCTGCTGCTGGCGCGGGCCGAATTCCGCGCCGCTCAGCGCGTGCGCGAACCAGACCTGCACAGCTCCGCTCAATGCGCGGAATCCAGCAGCCGCTGCGCCTCGTCCTTCTGCAGCTGGCTGCCTTCGGCGAGCACTTCCTCGAGCATGGAACGCGCGCCTTCGCGGTCGCCCATGTCGAGATACGCGCGCGCCAGATCGAGTTTGGTATCGATGGGATCGCTGTCGAAACCGGAGCTGGCGCCAGTCATTGGCGCATAGGGATCCTCGAAGCCCTGCTCGACGTGCGCGTCCAACTGATGCAAGGGCGGCTGCGCCGCCGCCATGCCCGGCTCGGCGAGTTCGGGGGCGGATTCAGCCAGATCGAAAGCGGCGTCGAAAGAATCCGCGTGTGTCTCGGTCGCTGCGGCTGCGCTGGCAAAAAGAGCGTGCTGAGGGCGCAATTCGGCGCCCATGGTGACCACGGCCTGCCACTCGGCTGCGTCCGGATCATCGACTTGTACGTGCATGGCTTCGGCGGTGGCGACGAAGGCATCGGTATCGCTGCGCGCATACTGCAGGGAGGCCAGCTCCAGGTACAAACCCAGATCGTGCGGATGCTGCTGCAATTCGGTTTGCAGTTGCGCCTCGTCCTCGTCCGCGTGTCCGGCATCCGCAGACGCGCCGGCTTCAGCGTCTGCGAACATTGGTGCACCGGCCGCGAACTCGTCGGCCAGCGAGGCGCGCGGCGCGGGCGCCGGCTTACGCTTGCGGCCCAGCGTGAATCCGAGCAGCCCCAGCAGTATCACGATCGCGGCGCCACCCAGCACCATGGGCCGCATGTAGAACGGTGTTTCGACCTCGGGGAGCGGCCGGGACTTGACCACCGGCTTGAGCGCCGGCTTGGCGACCATGGTGGGTGGCGTGGCGGCGACGCTGGCTGCCGTTGCCGGCATTGCTATCGCCACGCTGCCCGCATGCACAGGTGCGCTGCTGCGGGTCACCGCCGGGGTGCCGGCTCGGGTCATCGCGCTGAGCGGACTGGCCGGTGTGGCGACTGCAGCCGCCTTGGCAATTGCGCTGGACTCGACTTGAGCCAGCTTGGCCTGCAATTGCGCGATTTCGTTGTTCTTCAGCGCCAGTAGTTTGGCGTTGTTGGTGGTGAGCTGCTGCAGTTGCTCGACGCGCGCCTTGAGATCCGCGCTGCTCATTTTTTCACTGGCCAGACTTTCCTCGGCACGTGCCAGATGCCGCTTGAGTCCGGCCACGGCGGCATCACCGGTACCACCCTTGACCCCGGCGCGGGTGACCGCCCCACCGCCGCGAGCGGGTGGCACCAGTTCAAGGCGTCCCCCAGAAGGCGCGAGGGCTTGCTGTGTCGGCGCTTGCGTGGCGGCTGCACTGGAGGCATTCAGCAGCGGCTGCGCGGCACGACCTCGCCAGTCCTCGATTTGCCGGCGCACCGCAGCGCTGGCCACCGTCGGAGGAATCGCACTGGCCGTGGCGGCGGACGGAATGCGCAGAATCGCGCCGCGCTTGAGTTCATTGATGTTGTCGTGGATGAAAGCCTGCGGATTTTCCTGTTGCAGCGCGCGCAGCATCTGGTCGATGCCCACACCGGTGGGCAAATTGCGCTGGGCGATGGCGTACAGCGTGTCGCCGCTGTGCACGGTGTAGCTGCCGTTGCCGGCGGAACTCGCCATCGCGCTCGATGGCATGCTCGTGCTGCTTGTGGTCGCGGGCGTCGCGGGCTGCGCTGCACCAGCGAAGGTATGCAAGCGCGCCGTGTGCGGTGCCGGTACCGCAACTGGCGCGCTACTGGCGAACCCTGGCGGATCGAGCAGTACCGTGTACTCGCGGATCAGCTTGCCGTTGGCCCAGCCTGCATCCAGCAGGAAATCGATGTAGGGATCACGCACCGGATCGGCCGTGGTCACGCGGATGGCCTTGCCGCCGTCGGGCGTGGTGATCACGGCGAACTGCAGCGGAATCGCCATCTGGTTGGTGCTGATGCCGGCGCGCTGATAATCGGCCGGCGAGGCGATGGCCAGATGCAGGCTCTTGGCTTCTTTCGCGTTATCAAGGCGCAACGGAATCTCGGCCAGCAGGGGCTGCCCCAGCGCCGATTTGACCTGGATCTGGCCCAGGCCCAACGCCAAGGCTTGCTGCGTGCCCAGTGCCAGTGCTACCGCAACAGCCAGCGATGCCACACGTTTCATCGTCAAGCCCCCAATCGATGGATGCCGGCGCCAACATGCGATGGCGCCTGAGCAAAGTGGCGCAACTTTAGATCAGATTGAGCTTTTCACCAAGATTTCCGCGATCTGCACGGCGTTGAGCGCGGCGCCCTTGCGGATGTTGTCGGCCACCACCCACAAGTCCAGTCCGCGCGGATGCGAGATGTCCTCGCGGATGCGACCCACGTAGACCGGATCGGTGCCCTGCGCATGCACGGCCGGTGTCGGGTAACCGCCATCGACGTGCTCGTCGATGACCACCACGCCCGGTGCCTGCTGCAGCAGCGCGCGCGCCGCCGCAGCCGTGATCTTTTCACGCGTCTCGATATGCACCGCCTCGGCGTGGCCGTAGAACACCGGCACGCGCACTGCGGTGGGGTTCACCTGGATGCTGTCGTCCTCGAGGATTTTGCGTGTCTCCCACACCATCTTCATTTCTTCCTTGGTGTAACCGTTGTCCTGGAACACGTCGATGTGCGGGATCAGATTGAAGGCGATGCGCTGCGGAAACCGACCCGGCTCGACCTCCTGAAAACTGAGCAGTTGCGCGGATTCGCGGCCCAATGCTTCCAGCCCCGAGCGCCCTGCCCCGGACACCGACTGGTATGTGGCCACGTTGATGCGCGTGATGCCCACGACGCGGTGGATCGGCGCCAGCGCCACCAGCATCTGCATGGTCGAGCAGTTGGGGTTGGCGATGATGCCGCGCGCGGTGTGTTGCGCGATGGCATGCGGATTGACCTCGCTGACCACTAGCGGGATGTCGTCCCGGTAGCGAAACTCGGCGGTGTTGTCGATGACCACCGCGCCCGCCGCCACCGCGCGTGGCGCATGTTCGCGGCTGACCGCGCCACCGGCGGAGAAGAACGCGATATCGACTCCGGCGAAGTCATAGTCGTTCAGCACGCGCACGTTGAGCGCGCGCGCGCCGAACTCGATTTGCCCACCGGCCGAGCGTTCGCTGGCCAGCGGGACCAGTTCGGAAATCGGAAATTTGCGCTCCGCAAGAATTTGCAGCAGCGTTTCACCGACAGCGCCGGTGGCACCGACCATGGCGACGATGTAGGTATTTTTCTTGCTCATATGGGACTCTGGGCTCAGCGGTGATCATGACGAAATATGCGAACACGATGGATCCTGATCGGAGCGCTGATCAGGCCGTGGGGAGTACGGATGATGATGCGTGATCCTCAGCCGCCCGGAATGCGCGGCGCGACCGGCCCGACATCACCACACTGCGCGCGATGCCGCAACGCCTGGTCCATCAACACCAGTGCCACCATGGCCTCGGCGATGGGCGTGGCGCGAATGCCCACGCAGGGGTCGTGGCGGCCCATGGTCGCGATTTCCACCGGTTCTCCACGCATGTTCACGCTGCGCCCGGGGATGCGGATGCTGGAAGTGGGCTTCAGCGCGATCGAGCAAGTCACATTCTGGCCGCTGCTGATGCCGCCGAGGATGCCGCCGGCGTGGTTGCTGGCAAAACCCCGCGGCGTCAACTCGTCGCGGTGCATGCTGCCGTGCTCGGCGATGGCGGCGAAGCCGTCGCCGATCTCGACGCCCTTGACCGCGTTGATGCTCATCAGCGCGGCGGCCAGTTCGGCATCGAGTTTGCCGTAGACCGGCTCGCCCCAGCCAGGCGGCACGCCTTCGGCCACCACGTTGACGCGCGCACCGACTGAATCGCCGGCCTTGCGCAGCGCGTCCATCGCGACTTCGAGTTCGGGCACCTGCGTGGCATCGGGCCAGAAGAAGGCGTTCCGCTCAACCGCGTCCCAGTCGAAGCCGCGCGGCGTGATCGCGCCGAGTTGCGCCAGATAACCGCGCACGCGCACAGCGTGCTTCTCGTCCAGCCATTTCCTGGCAATCACGCCGGCGGCCACGCGCATCGTGGTTTCGCGCGCCGAGCTGCGCCCGCCGCCGCGCGGATCGCGGATGCCGTACTTGTGCCAGTAGGTGTAATCGGCGTGCGCCGGGCGAAAGGTGTCGAGCAGGTCGTCGTAGTCGCGCGAGCGCGCGTCGCTGTTGCGAATCAGCAACGCGATCGGAGTGCCCGTGGTCAGGCCCTGATAAACGCCGGAGAGAATCTCGACGGCGTCTTCCTCGCGCCGCTGCGAGGTATGGCGCGTACGCCCGGTGGCGCGCCGCGCGAGGTCGGCGGCGAAATCCTCGGCGGCCAACAGCAGCCCCGGTGGGCAGCCATCGACCACGCAGCCGATGGCCGGGCCATGGCTCTCGCCAAAGGTGGTGACGGTGAGGAGTTTGCCGAAGGCGTTGCTGGACACGGGTGGGATGGGTCGGAAGTGGGGAGGGAAATAGGAAGTGCGGAAAATTATGCACGCGTGGCGGCGACAGAGTGGATTGCGGCGGCGTGTTCGAGCAATGCGGCGCGTTCGATCAGAAACACGCCCATGGGGCCGACCTTGAAATCCAGCCACAGCAGGGGCAGTCCGGGCAGCAACTCGGTCAGCGCGCGCTCGCTTTCGCCCACCTCGACGATCAGCAGCCCGTCCTCGCGCAAATGCTGCGGCGCGTCGCGCAGGATGCGCAGCGCCAGATCCAGCCCGTCGGCGCCCGCGGCCAGCCCCAATTTTGGCTCGTGCGCGTACTCGCCGGGCATGGCCGCGTATTCGCCGTCGGTGACATAGGGCGGATTGGACACGATCACGTCGTAACGCTGGCCCGTCAACGCCGAGAACAAATCGGATTGCAGCGCGCGCACGCGCTCCTCGACGTGCTGGAAGGCGATGTTCTCGCGCGCCAGCGCCAACGCATCCTCACTGATGTCGGCCAGATCCACTTGCCAGTCCGGATTGTGCACAGCCATGGCGATGCCGATGCAACCCGAGCCCGCGCACAAGTCCAGCGCGCGCGTGACCTCGCGCCCATCCAGCCACGGCGCGAAGCCGTTTTCGATCAGTTCGGCGATGGGTGAGCGCGGCACCAGCGCGCGCGCATCGGACTTGAACTTGAGCCCGGCGAACCAGGCTTCGCCCACCAGATACGCCACCGGAATGCGCTCGGCGATGCGGCGCTCGATCAGCGTCAGCACGCGCAGACGCTCCGCGCAAGTCAGCTGCGCCTGTGCGTAGGCCGGTGGCAAATCGGGCGGCAGATGCAGGCTGGCCAGCACCAGGTTCGTGGCTTCATCCAGCGCGTTGTCGTGGCTGTGGCCGAAGGTCAGGCCGGCTTCATCAAAACGGCTCGCCGCGTAGCGGATGAAGTCGAGCAAGGTGGCAAGCGCGTCGGTCACGGTGAGTCGCTGCGGTGGGCGCGCCAGTATAAGGTGGATTGGCGTGGCTCTCGGCGATTCGATCGGCGTTGCATGAAGGCCGCGGCGCGATATCCAGGACGCCCGCGCGGGTCCGATTGCACATGGTGGCATCGCTATACTGGCGCGATGAAACGAACCCTTGCGCAGCTCGCCGGCCTCGCGCTGACTCTGGCCATGCTGACCCTCGCCGGTTGCAACCAGCGCGCCGCGCCGCCGCCTGCGCTGGAGGTCGCGCAGTTGTTCCCGATGCCGCGCGATGTGCCCGCATTCACACTGACGCGCAGCGACGGCAAGCCACAGACGCGCGCGGACTGGAAAGGCCGCTACACACTGGTGTTCATGGGTTACACCAATTGCCCGGACGTCTGCCCGACCACGCTGCTGACGATGCACAGGATGTGGGCCGAACTGAAAAAGGCCGGTGTCCCCGACCAGGTCGCGGTCGAGTTCATCTCGGTGGATCCCAAGCGTGATACACCCAAGCGTCTGGCCGAGTACGTGCATGGGTTCGATCCGGCCTTTACCGGCGCGACCGACAGTGAGGCGCAGCTTGAAAAGCTCTCGAAGGCGCTGCTGCTGCCGTTCAAGATCGTGCCCGGCGCGCACGGCGGCTACAGCGTGGATCACAGCGCCACGGTGGCCATCATCGGGCCGGATGCGCGTGAGATCGGCGTGTTCATGCCGCCGCTGCACGCCGCGCCCATGGCCGTCGATTTGCAGCGCCTGGTCGCCTGGAAGCCCTGATGCGCTTTTCGGTAGTGGTGAGTCACATGCTGCCGCAGCACGCCTTGAGCGCGTTGGTGCGCGTGGCCGCGCGCTGGCGTTGGCGGCCGTGGAAGAATTGGCTGATCCAGCGCGTGGTACGCGGTTATGGTGTGGATCTGGCCGAGGCGGAAAGCGCCGATGTGGCCAGCTACATGCACTTCGATGCCTTTTTCACGCGCGCGCTCAAGCCCGGCGTACGCCCACTGGATGCCGATCCACGCAGCCTGCTGTGCCCGGCCGACGGGCGCATCAGTCAGGCCGGCGCGATTCGCAATGGGCGCATCGTGCAGGCCAAGGGCCGCGTTTATAGCGTGGCTGAACTGCTGGGCGATGCCGCCGCGACGCAGCGTTATGCCGAGGGCGGTTTCGTCAACGTCTACCTCTCGCCGCGCGACTATCACCGTGTGCACATGCCCTGTGCCGGGCGGCTAGTTGAGACGCTGCATATCCCCGGGCGATTGTTCAGCGTGGCTCCGGCCTCGGTCGCCGGAGTCGACCGGTTATTCGCGCGCAATGAGCGCCTGGTTTGCCACTTCGAGAGCGAGCATGGCCTGTTCGTGGTGATCATGGTCGGCGCGCTGCTGGTTTCGGGCATCTCCACGGTATGGGCGGGTCATGTCGTACCGCCGTATGCGCGTGCGCCGCAGCGCGTGCGCCACGCAGGACCGCAACTGGAAGCCGGCGCTGAAATGGCGCGCTTCCACATGGGCTCGACGGTGATCGTATTGTTGCCCGCGGGCGCGGCCAGCCTGCGGGCCAATCTGGTGCCCGAGCTGGCCGTGCGTATGGGGCAGCGGCTGGGCACATTGTCCAGCCCGGCCGACTGACCCGCCGCGTCACTTTGTGACACCAAGCGCATATACTTGCAATCGAGCCGTCTAGGCTGGCGCCCGCCGCCGCGGGCACCCGGGATCGGGAGATGGGGAGAGCACCATGCAGTTAGTCGCACGAGTCGTTGCCATGAGCCGGGCGCTGCGCTTGAGCCGCCAGTTGCGTCAAATCGAATCTGCAATCACGGACTTGTCCGCGCCCTTGCGCGACATCCTGGCCTCGCTCACCGTGAAGGAACTGGCCAATGCCGCGCGCGCCGAGTTTCCGCACTTGTACGGTTCAACGCCAGACAAGGTCTACCAGACATGGGGAGAAGGTGCCGACGTCGGCCTTGAGCGCGCGCGCTCGGACAACGCCCAGGTGCGCGTGCGTGGCATCGCGCTGTGGATCGCGGTGGTCTACCACGAGACCGAAAACGCCGATCACGCTGCCTTGATCAGCGTGCACAAACAGGTGTTGCGCCTGTTGCGCGTGATCAAGGAATCCGCCGGAGCCAAGCCCGGGGTCTACGCGCAGTGGGCCGCCGATGGTCGCGGCGAAGCAGCCTGAGACACCACTTGTCACTTGATCGGCGCGCGCGATCGGCGCCCCGGGGCAAGTCCCTCGTGAGTTTGCCGGAGCCAGAGGGCGCCGAGTCCGGCGCCAGTCCACTTGCAAGCTTGTTGCGCGGCAAGCCGTCCATGGTGTGCGGAAGATTTGAACGTGTTCAAACCTTGCGCACGCGGATTCCTCTCAACCGCGGCGGCAGGACGGCAGCCGCAACTCCATGCCGGCGGTGATCAGGTACGGCGCGCCCAATCCGTTCGCCTGCGCGATCGACGCCACATCCTGACAGCCAAAGCGCTGCGCAATGCCGTTCAAGGTGTCACCAGGCTGCACGTGATAGGTGCGCGCGGCCGCCACATCGCGCTGTGCCATGGTTCTGCAGGCCGGCACGCGCAGGTCCATGCCCGGCTTGATCATGTATGCCGGCGCGCTGAGATCATTGGCGCGCGCAATGTCCATGGGATCGGCACAACCGAAATGCTGCGCGATGCCGTTCAATGTGTCGCCCGGCTGCACGCGATAGCTGCGCGCGGCGGTCATATCGCGCTGCGGCATGCCCCCGCATGCTGGAACGCGCAAATCCATACCCGGCCTGATCATGTATGAAGGTGCGCGCAGATGATTGGCGCGCGCGATATCCAGCGGGTCCGCGCAACCAAGGTGCTGCGCGATGCCATTCAAAGTGTCGCCAGGGCGCACCTGGTAGCGCCTCACCGCAACCATTTCGCGGCGCGGCATGGGCGGCGCAGCCCAGACCGGCGGTGGCGCCGCTGCGTGCAAGGTGTCGGCCAATGCCGTCCAGCGGCTGTTGGGCGCGCACTCGGAGGCGTAAGCACCTTCCAATTGCTTGGGAATGCGCAAGCTCGTGCCGGCCGGCTGCACCGCCTGCGGATCGAGCTGCGGATTGAGGTTGCGCAGCGTGCGAAACCAGCCGTCCTGCATGCCTCCAGCCTGCCCCAGACACACGGTCAATTCGGATAGCGAAGCGGGGGCCAGCAGGCTGACCTGACCTGGCACGCCGTCGATCCGCGGAAACTTGAGGTTGTAGCGATCCGGATGCAGAAACAGCCACGCCGCAGCCAGCACCATGGGCACATATTCGCGGGTTTCCGGCGGTAGCGCGTTGTAGACCTGCGGCGACCAGAAGCTGGCATCCGCGGGACCTGCCAAGCGCCCGATGAAGCCCGGGCCGCCGTTGTAAGCTGCCAGCGTCAATTCGAGATTGTCATTGAACGCCTTCAATTGCTGGTTGATGAACTCGGCATTGGCCAGCGCCTCCATGCGCGGATCGAAACGCTGATCAAAGCCATTGACCACCTTGAGGCCATATTGCGCGGCGGTCGCCGGCATGAATTGCAGCGGACCGGCAGCACCGGCGCGCGACACCGCGTGCACCTTGCCCGCCGATTCCTTGGCCATGATGCCGAACAGCAGCGCCTCGGGCAGGCCGGCCTTGTGATACGCGGGCTCCATTTCGGCGCGCAGGAACTGGTAATTGACGAAGCTCGACATCAGTTGGCCGCGCATCTGCGTCAGCCATTCCTCGATGGCGGCCTTGACCGCATCGTTGTTGGCGACCAGATCCGACAAACCGCCGTTTTTCAGCAGCGCCACCGCACGCTGCGACTGCGGCACGACTTGCAGCACCGGCGAGGACTCTCCGGCCAGTGCATCGGCATCGGTGCCAACCAGCGCGGCGCGATCACCGCCGACGTGCTCGCGCAAATGCATCATGTGATCGTAGGTGGCGCTGACGCGCTGCATGTCGCAGCCCGGCGTGCCGGCACAAGACTGCGCCGCAGTGGAAACCTGATCGAGCGCATTGAGAATGGCCTGCCCGGCACCGGGGTCATCGCGATGCTGCGCGGCCAGCGCAGCCTGATACGACCGCACGCCCTGATCCAGTGCGGTGTAGATGGCGCCGACCTTGCTCGCGCCCACCTGCGCTATGTTGCCAGACGCGCCTTGCACCGGGCTATTGACGCTGGCGCAACCCGACAATGCCACTGCAATGAGTGCAGCCAACGTGATCGTCATGCCAGAACTGCGGTATCGGATTGCCACGTCGTACCACTCCGCATCGAATGCAATGCGCGCACGGTAGCCGTGCGCGCGATTCAGCTCAAGCTCCGGATGGAGGTTTTGCGCAACCTGGCAGCGCGGCACACGGACACGTGCCGGCCGTGGGTGCGGGGCTAGAATCGAAACCCAAGGAGATACGTCATGGCAGCGAAAACGGATCACGGCTTCGTGGGAAACTCATCGGGCAGGCAATTGCCGCGCGGCTTGCCGAGTTCGCTCGCACGCGGTCGCTGAGCGGCATCGAGCCAGGCCCATGAGTCGCTGGCGTCCGCCACAACCAGGCTCCACCGCAGTGATCACGCGCGCTGGATTCGAGTCGCTGCGCGCTGAATTGGACGATCTCTGGCATCAGCGTCGGCCCGAGGTGGTGCGTGCACTGGCCGCAGCGGCAGCCGAGGGTGACCGCTCGGAGAACGCCGAATACACCTATCGCAAGAAGCAACTGGGTGAAATCGATAGGCGCGTGCGTTATCTGAGCAAACGCCTGCCCGTGCTGCGCGTGATCGAACAGCCCCCGACGCGCACCGACACGGTGTACTTCGGGGCCTGGGTGCGGCTTGAAGACGAGGAAGGCGCGCGCCACGACTACCGCATCGTCGGACCCGATGAGATCGACCCGGCGCGTTGCTGGATCAGCATCGATTCGCCGCTGGCGCGGGCGCTGCTGGGCAAGCGCGTCGACGACAGCGCCGAAGCCATACTGCCCAGCGGCGCGCGCCGCTTTGCAGTACGCATGATCAGCTATGCGCCGAAGTCCGAGTCAGCGTGAGCGCAGCCACGCCAGCGCCATGGGAAGCGTATTGCGCCGCGCATTACGTGGTGCGCATGCCGGGCGGCGCGCGCATCATGCTGCGGCCTGATGTCGCACCCCATGCGTCCTTGTGTTCGTGGCTGGGTGTCGATAAATCGTGGGCCATGCTCACAGCATGGAACCCGCGATCAGAGCCCTGCCCCGCGGCCGACAATCGTGCCGCGACGCGCGCGTTGCGCACTGCATTGACGCGGCGTTTTCCCGCCGCGCGCTGGCTGCCAGCGCAGAGCGCAGCGCCCGATGGGCAGTGGCGCGAGGTGCAGTTGCTGGTCGCGGGCGCGGCGCGGCATGCATTGGCGATCTTGGCCTGGCGCTTCGGACAGATCGCCATCCTTGACGGCCGCTGTGGCGGTCGCGTACGCCTGCGGCGACTGGACACCGGGCTCGGTGCGCGGCTGGCGCGCATGGACAGCGACGCGGCGGCATGGGCAGAATCCGCGGTCGCATGACCCCCGCCCTCGCCAGCAGCACGCCCCTGATGATCGAAGCCCGCGGGCTGGGCTTCGCGCGCCGCGACGAGGGCGTGTTCGGGCCGCTGGACTTTGCCTTGAGCGGCGGCGAGATCGGTTTGATCGAAGGCGACAACGGCAGCGGCAAGACCACGCTGCTGCGCGTGCTGGCCGGCCTGCTGCGGCCGAGCTTCGGCACGGCGCAGGTGTTGGGCGCGGAGCCGGGCAGCGAAACGGCGCGCGAAGGTACCGCCATCATGGGCCATCTGCTGGGTTTGAAAGCTGATTTGAGCGCGCTGGAGAATCTGCGCATCGGCATGGGGCTGTATGGACACAAGCCGGCGCCTGGGCCGTTTGTGATGCTGACGCAAGTTGGTCTGGAGGGTTACGCAGACGAGCCGGTGCGCAGTCTTTCGGCGGGGCAGAAAAAGCGCGTCGCGCTGGCGCGTCTGGCGCTGCTGCCGGCACGGCTGTGGTTGTTGGATGAGCCTTACGCCAATCTCGATCGCCACGGCATCAACCTGGTCAATGATCTGCTCACCGCTCATGCCGCGGCAGGTGGCACGGCGTTGGTCACCAGCCACGGTGCGGTGAATTTTCACCAGGGCGTGACCTGCACCGTGCGGTTGACGGCATGAGCGCGACCAGCCTCGGCGGCGCATTTCGCACGATGCTGGTACGCGATCTGTTGCTGGCCTGGCGTCGGCGCGGTGATGCCATGCTGCCGGTGCTGTACGCGATCATCGTGGCCACGTTGTTCCCGTTTGCGCTGGGTCCCGAGCACGCGCTATTGGCGCGCATCGCCGGTGGCGTGGTGCTGGTGACGGTACTGCTGGCCATGCTGCTGGCACTGGACAACGTGTTTCGAGGTGATCTGGACGACGGCGCGCTGGAGCAGATGCTGTTGGCGCCGCAGCCGTTGTCCTTGCTGCTGGCCGCGCGCATGCTGGCGTACTGGCTGGTGACGGCGTTGCCGTTGTTGCTGGTGGCGCCCGTGCTGGCCTACATGCTGGGGTTGGAACCCGCCGCACAGCCGGTGTTGCTGCTGGCGCTGTTGCTGGCGACTCCGTTACTGGCACTGCTCGGAATCGTATTGACCGCGCTCACGGCCGGTACACGGCGCTCTGGTATGCTTTTGTCGCTGATGTTGTTGCCATTGGCCGTTCCGATCGTGATCTTCGCCGCCGGTGCCGTGGGCGCCGCGCAACAAGGATTGCCGTGGATCGCGCCCTTGGCTTGGTTGGCGGCGGCGCTTGCCCTCGCCTTGGTTCTGGCTCCGCTGGCCTGCGCCACGGCATTGCGTATCGCGCTGGATACATGAACGCTTTCAAGCTCTGGTACCACAAGCTCGGTTCGCCGCCGTATTTCTACGTCTTCGCCGGCTACATCCAGCCTTGGCTGTGGACGATCGCGTTGCTGTTGGCCGCAGTGGGTTTGTATGGCGGGCTGGTGCTGGCGCCACCGGATGCACTGCAGGGCGATGCGTTTCGCATCATTTTCGTGCACGTGCCCGCGGCGTGGATGAGTTTGTTCGTATACGGCGTGATGGCGGTGTCGGCCTTTGTTGCCGTGATCTGGCGCCCGAAGATGGCCGAGGTGCTGGCCATGGAGTCGGCGCCGATCGGCGCGGCGTTCACCTTGATCGCGCTGATCACCGGCTCGCTGTGGGGCAAACCGATGTGGGGCACCTACTGGACGTGGGATGCGCGCCTGACCTCCGAATTGGTGCTGTTTTTCATCTATCTGGGCATCATCGGCCTGTATCACGCCTTCGACGACCCCCGCCAAGGCGCGCGCGCGGCGTCGTTTCTGGCCATGATCGGCGCGGTCAATCTGCCCATCGTGCATTACTCGGTGGTGTGGTGGAATACGCTGCACCAAGGCACCACGGTGCACTATTTCGGCCCCTCATCCATCGCCCCATCCATGCTGTGGCCGCTGCTGCTGATGACGATTGCCGCCAAGTTTTATTATGGCGCCAGCCTGATGGGTCGCTCGCGCGTCGCGCTGCTGAGCCTGGAGCGCGGCAAGGACTGGGTGGCCGATGAAGTCCGTGGAGACGCTGCGCATGGATAAGTTCCTCGCCATGGGCGGCTTCGCCCTGTATGTGTGGCCGGCGTACGCCGCTTTTTTTGTCATCCTTGCGGGCGATGTGCTGGCCACCGTCGTACGCCGCCGCCGCGTGTTGCGCGAACTGCGCGGCCGCCTCGCCCGTCAAGGCACCCGTCGCCGCCCGAGGGTATCCACATGAGACCGCTCCGCCGCCGCCGCATCATTCTGGTTGCGCTGATCCTAGGGGCCGTGGCATTGGCCACCAGCGCCATGGTCTATGGCCTCTCGCAGAACATGAATTACCTGTTCACGCCCAGCCAGGTCCTGGCCGGCAGAGCCAGCCACTACCGCAGCTTCCGACTGGGTGGCATGGTCGTTGACGGTTCGATCCAACATGATCAGCACTCCCTGCTGGTCGATTTCACCGTGACCGATGGCGACCACACCATGCCGGTGCAATACACCGGCATCCTGCCGGATCTGTTCCGCGCCGGACAGGCGGTGATCGCCACCGGGAGCTTGCACCATGGCGTGTTCGTGGCCAGCGAAGTGCTGGCCAAGCACGACGCCACCTACATGCCGCGTGAGCTGAAGCAGGCCATGGCCCAGGCACACGCCAAGCACCATGTCGAATTGCCCGCCGCTGAGGTCACGCCATGATTCCCGAATTGGGCCAGATGGCCCTGATCCTGGCGCTGCTGCTGGCCGCCGTGCAGGCCGTGTTCCCACTGCTGGGCGCGTGGCGCGGCTCGCCGGCGCTGATCCGCATGGCACGCCCGGCCGCGGCCGGACAATTCGTGTTCGTGGCACTGGCCTATGCCGTGCTCACGCACGCGTTCCTGGTGAATGATTTCTCGGTGGCCTATGTCGCGCAGAACTCCAATCTCACCCTGCCTTGGTATTACCGCCTGTCGGCGGTGTGGGGCGCGCATTCGGGTTCGTTGCTGCTGTGGGTGATGATCCTGAATTTGTGGACGCTGGCCGTGGCGATTTTTTCGCGGCGCCTGCCCGAGGTATTCGCCGCGCGCGTGCTGGGCGTGATGGGCTTGGTGAGCGTGGGCTTTCTTGCATTCATGGTGATCACCTCCAATCCGTTCCTGCGCCTGCTGCCAGCGCCGGCCAACGGCATGGACCTCAACCCGGTGCTGCAAGATCCCGGTCTGGTGATCCATCCGCCCATGCTGTACATGGGCTATGTCGGCTTCTCGGTGGCTTTTGCCTTCGCCATCGCGGCACTGCTGGGCGGCGCACTGGACGACATCTGGGTGCGCTGGGCGCGCCCATGGACCAATGCCGCGTTCGGATTTCTTTCGGCCGGCATCGTGCTGGGTAGCTGGTGGTCCTACGCCGAGCTGGGCTGGGGCGGCTGGTGGTTCTGGGATCCGGTCGAGAACGCCTCGTTCATGCCGTGGCTGGTGGGCGCGGCGCTGATCCATGCGCAAGCCGTCACCGAAAAGCGTGGCGGGCTGCGCGCATGGACCTTGTTGCTGTCGATCTTTGCATTCTCGCTGTCGTTGCTGGGTACGTTCCTGGTGCGCTCGGGTCTGCTGACCAGCGTGCACGCCTTCGCCTCGGACCCGCGCCAGGGCGCCTACCTGCTGATCCTGCTGGCGATCGCCATCGGTGGCTCACTGCTGCTGTATGCGCTGCGCGCGCCCAAGGTCGTCGGCGGCAAGCCCTTCGCGCTGGCCTCGCGCGAAACACTGATCGTGATCGGTAATCTGATGTTCGTGGTCAGCAGCGCCATGGTGCTGATCGGCACGCTGTATCCGATCATCGGCGATGCGCTGCACCTGGGCCGCGTGTCGATTGGGCCACCTTACTTCGGGCCGTTGTTCATCGTGATGATGGCGCCGATCGTGCTGCTGCTGCCGTTCGGGCCTTTTGCGCGCTGGGGCCGCGCGGATCTGCGCGAATGGAAGCGCGTCGGCATCATCAGCGCGCTGGCGGCGATCTTCGGTGGCGGCTTGTTCGCGTGGGCGGCCAGCGGCGGCATGCCGACCTGGCAGGCATGGCTGGGCGGTATTTCCTCGGCCTGGGTGTTCGCCGGCGTGGCGCAATACGCGTGGAAGCGCTGGACCACGGTGCGCGCCGGGCGCCGCTATCCGGCCGAACTCGCGGGCATGCTGCTGGGCCATTTCGGCGTCGGCGTGTTCCTCGCCGGTGCGTTGCTCACCAACAGCCTGAGCGTGGAACGCGATGTGCGCCTGGCGCCCGGACAAAGCGCGCAAATCGGCAGCTACAGCTATCAATTCGATGGGGTCATCGACGTACGCGGTCCGAACTGGATCGCGCATCAAGGCACTGTCGTGGTCAGCCAGGACGGTCACAAGGTGGCCGTGCTGCATCCGCAAAAACGCGAGTATTCCGGCGGCATCGTGCAGACCAAAGCCGCGGTCAGCGCCGGACTGTTCCGCGATTTGTACGTGGCCCTGGGCGAGGGCCTCGGCACACACGGCGCCTGGGCACTGCGTTTGTACGACAAACCCTTCGTGCGCTGGGTGTGGCTGGGCGGTTTGTTCATCGCGTTGGGTGGATTCGTGACCCTGCTCGACCGCCGCTTCCGCGTGCGCGTGCGCGATGCCGCCTCCGACGAAGACGCGGGTGGCGAGCAGACATCGACACTGCGCAAGCTGCGTGAGGCCAACGCGTGAAGCTGTATCTGCCGTTGCTCGGATTTCTGGCGGTGGTTGGGCTGTTCGGTTTTGGCCTGTGGTGGAACAGCGGCCACAACACCACACTGGTGCCCTCGCCATTGATCGGCAAGCCGGCCCCGGACTGGAAGCTGCCGCTGCTGTACCAGCCCACGCAGACGCTGGACAAGACCGCCATGCTCGGACGTCCCTACGTCATCAACGTATTCGCCAGTTGGTGCTACGTGTGCGGCGACGAGGCACCGGTGCTGATGGCCTGGGGCCATGATCTGGGCGTGCCACTGATCGGCTATGACTACCGGGACAAGCGCGCCGATGCGCTGGCCTGGCTGGGCAAGCATGGCGATCCGTACACGCAGGTAGTCGCCGACGAAAGCGGGAGAACGGCGCTCAATTTCGGCGTGTACGGCGCGCCCGAAACCTACCTGATCGATGCACAAGGCATCATCCGCTGGAAGCACATCGGCCCGCTCACGCCCGGGGTGATCCGCGACAAGCTGCTGCCGCAACTGCGCAAACTGGGCGTGCGGCCCAAGGCGGCCGCATGACGCGCTGGCTGCGTTTTGCCGTGCTCGGATTGATGCTTGGTGTGGCTTTTGCGGCCACCGCCATCGACGCGCTGCCGTTCAAGAACACCGCACAGGAAGTGCGTTTTCAGAACCTCACCCGACAGTTGCGCTGTCTGGTTTGTCAAAACGAGGATCTGGCTGATTCCAACGCCAAGCTGGCCCAAGACCTGCGCCTGGTGATCTTCCAGCAGATGCAGGCCGGACGCAGCGATGCGCAGATCAAGCAATGGCTGGTCGATCGCTACTCCGATTACGTGCTGTACAAACCGCCGCTGAAGCCCTCGAACTACGCGCTGTGGTTCGGGCCTTTCGTGGTGCTGCTGCTGGGCGCGCTTGGTGTCGTGATTTATCTGCGCCGTCGTGCGCAGCCGCAAATGGCCTCCGCGCCTGATGAGGAAGAAGACTGGTGAATGTTATGTTCCTGACTGCCAGTGGCCTGATGGTGGCGCTGGCGCTGGCGCTCGTGCTGTGGCCGCTGCTGCGCCAGGCCGGACGACAAACGCGTCGGCGCGGCCTGATCGCGCTCGCGGTGCTGTTCGTACTCGGCTTGCCGCTGGCCAGCGCCGGCCTGTATGAGCTGGTCGGCAATCCGGCGGCGCTGAATCCCGGCGCCACCGAGCAGCCACTGACGCTGGATCAAGCCATCACCAAGATCAAGGCGCAGCTCGACCACGACAGCGCCGATCCGAATCTGTGGACGCTGCTCGGCCAAGCCTATGGTGCCAAGAACGAACCACGCCTTGCCGCCGATGCTTTCGAGCACGCGCTGAAATATCGCCCCGACGACGCCGATCTGCTGGTGGCATGGGCGCAGGCCGACTCGCTGGCGCAGCCACAGCACATGATCGTCGGCGAGGCGCGCGCGCGCCTGCAGCGCGCCCTGGCCGTCGATCCCACGCACCAGCGTGGGCTGTGGTTGCTGGGCATCAGCGATTTCCAGTTGCAGCGCTACAGCGAGGCCATCGCCACCTGGACGCGCCTACTCAAGCTGCTGCCGGCGGACTCCGATGTCGCGCGCGGCGTTGCACGCCAGGTCGAGCTGGCCGCGCGGCGAGGTGCGCTGCAACTCACCGCCGCGCAGACTCAGGTGTTGTCCGCCGCCACCGCCGGAACCAAGGTGCCCGCGGCGGCTGGCAGCAGCGCGCCGCATCTCACCGTGCAGGTGTCGCTCGCGCCGCATCTGGCGCGAAAACTTGACCCCGACTCGGTGTTGTTCGTATACGCGCGCAATCCCAGCGGACCATCGATGCCGCTGGCGGTTGCGCGACTGCCGGCCAGTGCGTTGCCGGCCACGGTGACGCTGACCGATGCGATGAGCATGGCGCGTGGCCCGAACCTGTCTTCGGCGCAGCAGGTGATCATCGGCGCGCGTTTGTCCGCGCGTGGCCAAGCGCTACCGCAGCCGGGCGATCTAGAAGGCAGCGTCGGCCCGATCGCGGTCGACCGCACCCAGCCGATCAGCGTGGTCATCGACAAAGTGGTCGGCCAGTGAGCGCGGCGCAGTGGGATCAGCGCTACGCCGATGATCACTACCACTACGGCACAGCGCCCAATGCCTGGCTGATCAGTCAGGCGTGGCGCCTGCCCCGTTCTGGCGCGGCGCTGGCACTGGCCGATGGCGAGGGCCGCAACGGCGTCTGGCTGGCGCAACAAGGGCTGGATACCACGAGTCTGGATCAATCCGGCGTGGGCCTGGCCAAAGCGCAGCGCCTGGCGCAACAGTGCGGCGTGACGCTGCATGCCGAGCATGCCGATCTTGCCGATTGGGCTTGGCCCGAATCCGCTTATGCGGTCATCGCCAGCATCTACGCACATCTGCCCGATGCGCTGCGTCGGCGCACCCACGCGGGCATCATGCGCGCGTTGTGCCCAGGTGGACTGCTGATTCTGGAAGCCTTCACGCCCGAGCAACTGGCCTGCTCGTCCGGTGGTCCCAGAGATCTCGCCTTGCTCTACTCCGAGTCCATGCTGCGCGCGGATTTCGCAGGTCTGGAAATTCTGGAACTGCTCAGCGGTGAAGTTTTGCTTGACGAAGGCCCGGGACATCGCGGGTCCGGCCGGGTACTGCGTTTGCTGGCGCGGCGCAGGCCCTGAAGTCACAGCCTATCGCTGCACTAAGAACAATCGATTTCAACAATTCAAGACTGTGGCGCATGCTGCCCTTCGTCCGCACTATGTGTGCATCCCGCGCGCGCCGCGCGCAATGACGGAGGAGTGATCATGGCAACCGAAGCGAAGTGCCCAGTCGCGCACAACACCCACACCCAGACAGTCGCCGGCGCCATGGGCAACGCCGAATGGTGGCCCAACCAGCTCAACCTGGCGATCCTGCACCAGCATTCCTCCAAGTCCAACCCGATGGGCAAGGACTTCGACTACGCCGAGGAATTCAAGACCCTTGACCTCGATGCCGTGGTCAAGGATCTGAAGTCGCTGATGACCGATTCGCAGGACTGGTGGCCGGCGGATTACGGTCACTACGGGCCACTGTTCATCCGCATGGCCTGGCACGGCGCCGGCACCTACCGCATCGGCGACGGGCGCGGCGGCGCGGGCGGCGGGCAGCAGCGCTTCGCCCCGCTCAACAGCTGGCCGGACAACGTCAACCTCGACAAGGCCCGGCGCCTGCTGTGGCCGATCAAGCAGAAGTACGGCCGCAAGATCTCCTGGGCCGACCTCATGGTGCTGGCCGGCACCGTGGCCATGGAGAGCATGGGCTTCAAGACCTTCGGCTTCGGCGGCGGACGCGTGGACCAGTGGGAGCCGGACGCTGCCGTGTACTGGGGCGCCGAAACCACCTGGCTGGCCGAGGACAAACGCTACAGCAGCGGCCAGCGCGATCTGGAAAACCCGCTGGCCGCCGTGCAGATGGGCCTGATCTACGTCAACCCCGAAGGCCCAAGTGGCAAGTCGGACCCGCTCGCGTCCGCCCGCGACGTGCGCGAAACCTTCGCGCGCATGGCGATGAACGACGCGGAGACCGTGGCGCTCACCGCCGGTGGCCACACCTTCGGCAAGTGCCATGGCGCCGGACCCGCCAGCGCGGTTGGGCCTACGCCCGAGGCCGCCCCGGTCGAGGAGATGGGCTTGGGCTGGATATCGAGCCATGCCAGCGGCAAAGGCGGCGATCAGATCGGCAGCGGTCTGGAAGGCTCGTGGACGCCCACCCCGACGCAGTGGGACATGAGCTATTTCGACATGCTGTTCGGCAACGAGTGGGAGCAGACCACGACGCCGGCGGGCGCCCATCAGTGGACTCCGAAGCAGGCGACCCAAAGCAATATGGCGCCGGCCGCGAACGATGCCGCGAAGAAGGTACCGATCATGCTGACCGACGCGGACATGGCGATGCGCGTGGACCCGGCCTACGAGAAAATCTCGCGCCATTTCCACAAGCATCCGGACGCATTCGCCGATGCCTTCGCCCGCGCCTGGTTCAAGCTCACCCACCGCGACATGGGACCGCGTTCACGCTACCTCGGCAAGCTGGTACCCAAGGAAGAACTGACTTGGCAGGACCCGATTCCCGCCGTCAACCACCCGCTGGTCGATGACAAGGACATCGCCACGCTCAAGGCCAAACTGCTCGCATCCGGCCTGTCCATCTCGCAACTGGTCAGCACTGCCTGGGCCTCGGCGTCCACCTTCCGCGGCAGCGACAAGCGCGGCGGCGCCAACGGCGCCCGCATCCGCCTCGCCCCGCAAAAAGACTGGGAAGCCAACCAGCCAGCCGAAATGGCCAAGGTACTGGGCAAACTCGAAGCCATCCAGAAAGAGTTCAACGCCTCGGCCCCCGGCGGCAAGAAAGTCTCGCTGGCCGACCTGATCGTGTTGGGCGGTTGCGCCGCGGTCGAGGCGGCGGCGAAGAAGGCTGGCGTGGAGGTGAGGGTGCCATTCGCGCCGGGCCGCATGGATGCCTCGCAGGAACAGACTGACGTGGCCTCGTTCGCGGTGCTGGAGCCCAAGACCGACGGCTTCCGCAACTACGCGCGCAAGGGCTATGAAAGCTATGCCGCCGAGTTGCTGGTGGACAAGGCGCAACTGCTCAACCTCACCGCGCCGGAAATGACCGTGCTGATCGGCGGCATGCGCGTGCTGGGCAGCAACTTCAGCGGCAGCAAGCATGGCGTGTTCACCAAGCGGACTGAAACGCTGAGCAACGACTTCTTCGTCAACCTGCTGGACATGGGGACGAAGTGGCAGAAGTCCGCCACCAGCGCCGGCGTGCTGGAAGGCCGCGACCGCAAGACTGGCGCGCTGAAGTGGACGGGCACCGTGGTCGATCTGGTGTTCGGCTCCAACTCGCAACTGCGCGCGTTGGCCGAGGTCTATGCCACCAGCGATGCACAGGCCAAGTTCGCGCAGGACTTCGCCGCGGTCTGGGGCAAGGTGATGAACCTCGACCGCTTCGACCTCGTTTGACCTATCGCCGTACGCGCGCGTGATCGCGTGCTGACTGCCCATGCGCGGGGTGTGGCTTCGACCATGCCCCGCGCAACCTCGCCATGCCGCGCGCGCGACATAAGCCCTAATCGAGTGGCAGGTTCAAGCGCACGCGTACCGCGGGTTCCAGCGCGGCCAGTCCGGCACGCCGACCCAACTCCAACGCGGACTCTGGCGAATGACCCCAGTCCCACGCCGCGACCAGCGCCAGCAGCGCACCGACGCGGTTGGCGGTGGCGCAATGCACGAGCACGTGCGCATCGCCCTGCAGTGCCTCGCGTAGCGCGGTGGCGTGGGTGCGATCGAGGTCGGCCGGCGTGGCGACCGGAATGTTGATGTAATCCAGTCCACAGGTGGCGGCACAGGCAGCCTCATCCCAGTTCAACTCGCTGTGCGGGCGCAGATTGATCACGCGCCGCACACCCTTGCGTGCCAGTGCCTGCAGGTCTTCATGATCGGGCTGCCCCATGCAATACAGACGTCCTTCGATAAAGCGGATGTCACCAGTGGTCATGTGGATTCCTATTGGGGTGGATCGCGCCATGCGCGGCGCGGTGATCCTGCCGCCGTCGCCGCGGGGAGGGGGGGTCGAAATGCACCGCGAATAACTGCTGCAAGCATTGGCTCTTGTCTCGATGCGCTGCAAGCCTCATATAAATTCAGTATGTTCTGATATAAATCAAGGCATGCCATGCATCCCGTCGTCGAAAGTTTCTTGCACGCGCCCAGCTCGACCTGGACCCATCTGGTCATCGACTCTGCGACGCAAACTGCGGCACTGGTCGATCCGGTGCTCGACTTCGATTATCCATCCGGCGCCACCGCCACCGACAGCGCCGCGGACGTCATCGCGCGTATCCGCGCGCTGGCCCTGAAACTGGAGTGGATCCTCGAAACCCACGCGCACGCCGATCATCTGTCATCGGCGCCGCATATCCACGATGCCCTCGGCGGCCGCATCGCCATTGGCGAGGGCATCCGCCGCGTGCAGGCGCATTTCAGCGCGGCATTGAATTTCGAGCCGGGTTTCCGCAGCGATGGCTCGCAGTTCGATCACCTGTTCGAGGATGGCGAGCGCTTTCGCATCGGCGGCATGGATGCGCGCGTCATGGCCACGCCCGGTCACACTCGCGATTCGGTCAGCTATCTGATTGGCGATGCGCTGTTCGTCGGCGACACCATCTTCATGCCCGATGGCGGCACCGCGCGCTGCGACTTTCCCGGTGGCGATGCCGGGCTGCTGTACGACTCGATCCACAAACTCTACGAATTGCCCGAGGACATGCGCCTGTACGTATGCCACGACTACGCGCCCGGTGGCCGCGCGCATCGCTGTCTGAGCAGCATCGGCGAGCAGCGCCGCGGCAACATCCACGTGCGCGACGGCATCAATCGCGGCCAGTTCATCGCCATGCGCAGCGCGCGCGATCGCACGCTGGGCATGCCCGCGCTGCTGTACCCGTCGATACAGGTCAACGTGCGCGGCGGCGAGTCGCCGCCCGCCGAAAACAACGGTCTGGCATACCTGAAAGTGCCGCTGCAAGACCTGGCGAGGAAGCCCGTATGAGCGGCGCAGACACCCTGTACGCGCGTCTGGGCAACGCGGCCACGCTCGATCAACTGGCCAGTCGTTTCCACGTTTAGCTGCGCGAAATGCCTGAAGCCGCCGTGGTGCATGCGATGCACCAGATGAGCATGGAATGGCTCGAGGCGCATCTGCGCGTGTTTCTCGGCGCCTTCTTCGACGGTCCGGACGAATATCGCGCGCGCTACGGCGAACCGTTGATGCGCCGCCCCACTTGCCCGTTTACCATCGGTCGGCCCAGCGCGACGCGTGGCTGGCCTGCATGCAACGCGCACTGGACGATGTGGCCGCTGATCCGACGCCGCGTCGGGAGACCCATGCACGGATCTCCGCCTTCGCGAGCACGTGCGCGATCAACCACCAGGCCCTGATCTGCTTGCGCCGCTGGCCGCGCGCTGAACGCGGTGTTTTTGATATCCGTG
Source organism: Metallibacterium sp. (assembly GCF_054637675.1). Taxonomy (NCBI): domain Bacteria; kingdom Pseudomonadati; phylum Pseudomonadota; class Gammaproteobacteria; order Lysobacterales; family Rhodanobacteraceae; genus Metallibacterium; species Metallibacterium sp. The sequence continues at coordinate 61,968 of NZ_JBTSRB010000007.1, read as the reverse complement.
TCATCTAATACAATGACGTCCAGTTCTTTCGGAGTAGCCCATGTTCGGCATTGGCTCCAGCAGCAAGCATCCGCTCGACATCGACTGCAAGGCCGCGCAGCAGCGCCTGCAGCAAGGCGCAAGGATGATCGATGTGCGCGAGGCGCACGAAGTTGCGCACGGCATGGTGCCGGGCAGCGTGCACATCCCGCTGGGCACGCTCGCTGGCGACATCGCTGCGGTACTGGCCCGGCACAGTATTGACCCCGCCGCAGGCGATGTGTTGTGCATTTGCGCCAGTGGCGGGCGCTCGCGGCACGCCGCCATGGCCTTGCGTCATGCCGGCTGCGAAACCGCAGCCTCGGTGATGGGCGGTGTCATGAGCTGGGCCGCGAGCGGTGGCACGCTGACGCGGCGCTGAGGCGCAAACCCGGGCTACAGGCTGCGCATCACGCGAAAGCCGATGCGCGCACTGCGCAGATCCGCCGGCATGTCCATGCGCCAGGCGCTCAGCGCCTGATCGGGTGTGCTGGCCCACGAACTGCCGCGCACCACGCGGTTCTGGCACCCGGGATTGACCCAGGCGCTGCCATTGTCGGGTGCGCGCACATAGTTGTCGTGCCAGCAATCCTCGGTCCATTCCGAGACATTTCCGTCGATGTCGAACAGTCCATACGGATTGGGCTGGAAGCTTCTCACCGGCGCCGGACCCCAGTAGCCGTCACCGTAGTCCCTGAAGCTGTTGTCCCAGCGCCGGCCCTTGGGTGAGCGATCCAGCGAGCCGGCCAGATTCTCGACACGTTGCTTCGGGCTGCCGTGACCCCACCAGTACGGCGTGGTGGTGCCGCCGCGCTCGGCGTATTCGTACTCGGCTTCACTGGGCAGGTGGTAATCCTTGCCGGTGACCTTGCTCAGCCAGTCGCAGTAGGCCTCGGCGTCGCTCCAACTGATGTTGATCACCGGCAGGTCACCGGACGCGGGTTGGCCGTTGTAGCCATCACGCCAACTGGCGCCAGGGTCCATGCGCATGCGCCCGCTGAGCTCGTCGTAGACCATGGCGCCACCATCGCGCTCGGCATCGGTCACATAGCCGGTGGCGCGCACGAAAGCGCGGAATTGGGCCACGCTGATCTCGCTGCGCGCCAGGGCAAAACCCTTGCTGAAAGTCACCGTGTGCGCTGGCGCCTGATCGCTGCGGAAACCCGGTCGGCCGGGGTGCGAGCCCATCACGAATGTCCCGGCCGGGATCACCACCATGGTCGGCGCGCTGCCCGCGCGATCAATGAAATTGTCCGCGAACACCTGGCCCGGTCGGTAGCCATCGTAGAGCCTGGTGTCGCGCAAACGTGCGGCGTAGTTCGCCAGTTCCGACAGCGTGGGATCCACGAGCCGTGCCTGTGCGGCCAGTTGCTGCGCCAATTGCGGCGCACGCGCCTGCAACGCGGCATCAGCGCGCGCAACCAGCGCGCGCGCGTGCTCGCGGCGCGCCTGTTCAAACTGCGCGCGCATGGCGATCAGTTCCGGACTGTCGGGCGCCACGCTGGCCGCCCTCGCCAGCAAGCGACTGACACGCGGGTAATCCTCGCCAGCCAGCGCGGCACGCGCTTGCAGCAGCACGCCATGCTGCAGGTGCCGCACCCCGCGCGTGGCCACCACATTGCCTGGGTCGAGCATCAGCACGCGCCGATAAAGATCCAGCGCGCTGAAGCCGGCCGGACTCAGCGCGTGCCCTGCGCGCTCCTGCTCGGCGGCTTCACGCAGCAGCGGCCGCACATGCTCGAGCACGAACAAGCGCGCCTGCAACGGTGTCGTCGCCGTCAGCCCGCCGGGCAATTTGCGCAGCAGATTCAGCAGCGCCTGCGCGGCCTTGGTGTCACCGTCATCAATGGCCTGCCCTGCATTGCTGGCAAGACGCTGGCTCAGCGCGCTCAGCCCGGCGCGGGCATCGGCATTGCCAGGCGCCAGCGCCAGCGCGCGTTGATACAACGCCGCGGCGCTGTCCGGTGTGCCAGCCCAGCTTTCCGCCAATTCCGCGGCGTGCGCCTGCTTGAGCAGATCCACCACGGCTGGTGCGCCGACATACTGCGGCGCCGATGCGACACGCGCCGCGAGCGGCGCCAACGCCAGCGGCGGACCGGCGCTGTAGATCGACGTGCCGGCACTCGCCGGCGCGCTGTTCAAGCTCATGGCCGCGTTGCCCAGCGATGCCGAACTGCTGCTGACCGAAGTGCTCGTGGCCGGCACGGTCGGAGGCAGCATCAACCAGCTTGGCAGGAATCGGTAGACGAGTGCGAACAGCAGCAGCGCCACCGCGGCGCCGATGCCCGCCTTGCGCTGCCAGCCAGTCGCGGATTGTCCTGCCATGGGCTGCGGTCCGGTTCAATAAATGATTGGGCATCTCGAAAACGCTGGAATGGGGTTTTTCGAGGTTCCCTGCTAGGGTGCGCGCCACCTTAGGCAAAGCGGCGTCGCAGGGCAATGCCTGCGCGCTGAATCGGAGCACTGTGAGCGAAGCGCAATGGATCAATACGCCGGCCGGCCTCGATGATTGGCTCGCGCAACTGCCGCCGAATGAGTTCAGCGCGGGGATCGACACCGAGTTCGTGCGCGAGTCGACATTTTATCCGCGGCTGGCGCTGCTGCAGATCGCCGTGGGCGAAGCCATCGCGCTGATCGATCCGCTGGCTTTCGACGCGCAGGCGCTGCGCGTCTGGCTCGAGGCCGCGCCGCGCACTTGCGTGCTGCACAGCGCCAGCGAGGATATCGAAGCGCTGCGCAACCTGTTGCCGCACGGCCCGCCGCATCTGTTCGACACGCAGGTTGCCGCGGCTTTCGCCGGGCTGGGTGCTGGCGTCGGCTATCAGCGCCTGGTGTTTGATTTGCTCGGCGCCGAACTGCCCAAGGACGCCACGCGCTCCGACTGGACGCGTCGCCCGTTGAGCGCGCAGCAGCACGCTTACGCCGTGCAGGACGTGCTGCATTTGCATGCGCTGCATGAGTTGCTCGATTCCAAACTGCGTGTGCGCGGCTACATGGAATGGTTCGAGGAAGACTGCGCGCGACTGCTGCGCCGCGCTGACGCGCCAGCCGATACACAACCGCAACGCAGCTTCCGCAGCGTCGCGCACTGGCCGGACGCAAGCCTCGCGCGTCTGCGCGCCCTGCTGCTGTGGCGGGACGCCGCCGCGCGTCGCTGGGATGTACCGCGCACCTGGCTGCTGCGCGATGAGCACTGCGCCGATCTCACGCTTGATCCGCCTGCCGATCTCGCCGTGCTGGATGCACGCACGCGTGGCCAGCGTGCGCTGCGCCAACCCGTTCGCGCCGAACTGTGGGAACACCTGCAGCGGCCTGTCGAAGCCGCGTTCATCGTGGCGACGCAGCGCCCGGATGATTTCCTCAAAGGCAACGCCAGGCGCGCCTTCGATGCCATGCGCGAGCGCGTCGACCAGGAAGCTACCCGCCTCGACCTGCCCACTGGCTTGCTGTGCCCGCGCCGCGCGCTGGAGCGCTACATCGCCGCGCGCGACTGGCCCGCGGAACTGCACGGCTGGCGCCAGGGTTTGCTGCAAGCGCAGTTGGCGCCGCTGTTGCCCTGAATCAACGTGGCGATCAGCCACGTACAGGACACCGTTTGCGTTTGCGCCTGTGATACGGCTGCCAGACCGTCACGCGCATGCGCGCCGCGGGGCTTGGCGGCGTCGGCTTGGCCAAGTAAACTGCGCCGCTCGCGTGGGGCGGTAGCTCAGCTGGGAGAGCGTCGCGTTCGCAATGCGAAGGTCCGGGGTTCGATCCCCCGCCGCTCCACCAACTGCAAACCCCAACCATTTCGTGGTTGGGGTTTTTATTGGGTGCGCTCTGCATCAAGCGATATGGCGCAGCGCTGCGCATGCGGCAACGAATTGCAAAAACGAACGAGCCCGCTTGCGCGGGCCCGAGTCGTGTTGCCGTGTTACCAGCGCGCTCAGCGATCGGCAGCGTCAACCGGCTGGTAACGGTGATGTTCTTGTGGCGAGAGCAGGTAAGGCAGCACGCCATCATCTTGCGGGAAGGCACTGGCATCCATGCTGGCAGCGGCCAGCGGATCGGCCATGGCCATGGTGTCGCGGTGCGTTCCGACCATGCGATAAGCCGCTGAAGCGTCTACGCGGGACTCAGTCTGCGCGTTGAGCCAAGCCGGCGCGGGCGTTGCTGCAAGCCGTGCGTCCGTGGCGATCGTGCCGAGTTCGGACTGCGGCGGCATCAGCACGAGGGCCGCCACGGCCACCGCGGCGGCGATGGCGCTGCGCGCCGACCAGCGCATCCACGGTGTCCCTGACGATGCCGGCAGCGGCTGCGTCGCGATGCGCGCAGCAACACGCGTTGCAAAACCCGCGCTGGACAGCAGCGGCAGATTGCGCTGCATGCTGGCCTGGGCGAGGTGATAGCTGTCCCAACGTCGCAAGGCAGCGTTATCGCGATCAACGCGCCGCAACAGGAAGCGCGCCTGCTCGCGGCCGAGTTCACCATCCATGAAGGCGGACAACTCCTCGTGGCTAGGATCATGGCTCATGGCTGCACCTGACATCGTGTTGTGGCTGGACATGGTTCAATCGGGTCTTGAAAGCGGCGCTACATTTGCAAATCCATTTGCAAATCTACTGTGGCAAGTTCTGCGAACCGCAGCAACCGATCAATGATCGTCGAGCAGCGGTCGCAGATTTTGCTCGATGGCTTCGCGCGCGCGAAAAATGCGGGAACGCACGGTGCCGATCGGGCAATTCATCACCTCGGCGATTTCCTCGTAACTCATGCCCTCGACTTCGCGCAAGGTGATGGCCATGCGCAGATCCTCAGGCAACGCTTGGACCGTGGAAAACACTGTTTGTTCAATTTCTTGCCGAAGCAACTCATGTTCAGGCGTGGCGCAGTCGCGCAGCGCCTCGGCGCTTTGCACGTGCTGCGCATCCTCGATGGCGATATCGTCAGTCGGCGGACGCCGCCCCTGCGACACCAGATGATTCTTGGCGGTGTTCACCGCGATCTTGTAAAGCCAGGTGTAGAACTGGCTTTCGCCGCGGAATGAGCCGATGGCGCGATAGGCGCGGATGAAAGCTTCCTGCGCGATATCCTCGCACTCGGTCCAGTCGTTGATGTAGCGGGAAACCAGCGCCACGATCTTGTGCTGATACTTGCGCACCAGCAGATCGTAGGCACGGGTATCGCCTTGCTGGACGCGCTCCACCAGCATGCGATCCGTTTCGTTTTCGCCCATCCGGGCCCGCTCCCCGCTGAAGATGTCGCGCGCTGATCTGGCCCGCGCTGTCGTTGAACCGTGCGACTGGATGTCGCGTACCGTAGGGTACAGGAAACTCAGCGCGCACCGAACCGGCCGCAAGTCATGCACGTGGCCAGGATGCAGTCGTTCACGCCCTATTTGCGCGATAGCCAGCAAACCGCGGCCATCGCGTCCATGCCAAAATTGACGGGTTACCGATCCGGAGATCCCAGGTGAGCCGACATCCCGGCGGTGAAATGCAGGAAGGCGAGCTGCTGGCGGCAGTGGACCTCGGTTCCAACAGTTTCCACATGGTCGTCGCGCGCTACGAGCACGGCGTGCCGCGCCTGATCGACCGCCTGCGCGAGACTACGCGCATGGCCGCCGGGCTGGATGTCAACGGCAGCCTTGATGCCGAACACCGGCAACGCGCGCTGGATTGCCTGGCGCGCTTCGGCCAGCGCCTGGCCGGGGTGGCACCCCAGCATGCGCGAGCGGTCGGCACCAACACCTTGCGCCAATTGCTGCATCCGCAGGAGTTTCTGCGTCCGGCCGAACGCGCGCTGGGGCAACCCATCGAGATCGTCTCCGGCCGCGAGGAAGCGCGCCTGATCTTTCTCGGCGTGGCGCACGGCCTGCCGTCTTCGCGCCAGCGCCGGCTGGTGGTGGACATCGGCGGCGGCAGCACCGAGTTCATCATCGGTCATCAACTCGAACCGTTGCACGCCGAAAGCATCCAGGTGGGCTGCGTGGCGTCGAGCCTGCGCTTTTTCCCCGGCGGCAAGATCACGCGTAAGCGCTGGCAACACGCGCGCGAGGAAATCGGCGTGCTGCTGCAGCAATTCGCGATGGACTATCGCGAAACCGGCTGGCAGGAATGCTTTGGATCGTCCGGCACGATCAAGGTCATCGAGGCGGTGGTCTCAGGGCTGGGACTGAGCGAGCATGGCATCACCCTGCCCGCGCTGGTGGGGTTGCGCGAGGTGTTGCTGCAGGCCGGGCACATCGATCGTCTGCGCCTGCCCGGGCTGTCCGAGGAGCGCATGCCGATCTTCCCAGGCGGTGCGGTGATTCTTGAAACCGCCTTCGAGAACCTCGGCCTGGAACGCATGCTGGCGGTGGAAACCGCGATGCGCGACGGCATTCTGTGGGACATGATGGGCCGCGCCGCGGGCAGCGATCCGCGCCGCGCCAGCATTCAGGCACTGGCACGCCGCTACGCAGTGGACGAGGCCCAGGCCGCGCGCGTGGACTCCACCGCGCAGGCATTGCTGCAGGCCATCGACGGGCAATGGGACTTGGGCGAGGACGCCGCCGAATGGCTGGACTGGGCCGCGCGCGTGCATGAAATCGGCCTGGCCATCGCACACAGCCAGCACCATCGTCACGCGGGTTACATCCTGCGCCATGCCGACTTGCCGGGTTTCTCGCGCGACGAGCAGCAACTGCTGGCCTGCATCGTCGAATCGCACCGGCGCAAACCCGACAAGGCCGCGTTCAACGCGCTGCCGCCGCGGCTGCGCATGTTTGCACGGCGCATCACCAGCCTGCTGCGCCTGGCGGTGCTGATGCGCCGCGCGCGGCGCTCCGAAGCCCTGCCGCCGCTGCGTCTGGACGCGCAGGGTGAACGTCTGCATCTGGTGCTACCCACGGCCTGGCTGGAGGCGCACCCGCTGACAATCACCGACCTGGATCTGGAGCGTGCGCTATTGACCGAACTGGGGCTGAAGCTGGAACTTGAGCGCATTTGATCCGGGCACCGCGCCAGCGGCCTATCATCAACACTTATTTCCCGAACCCTACCCGCCATGTCACGTCGATTGACCCGCCCACTCGATCTTGTCCTGCTTGCACTGGGGCTGCTCGCACTGCCCTTGCTGGCGCTCGCGCAGCCCGCACCCCGCGCTGCGACTCCACTGGCGAAGGCCGCTCCGACCAGCGCCCCCGCCAACGCAACCTCGGTTGCCGCGCCGCAGCCGCGTGTGCTGGTCAAAACCAGCGACGGTTCCTTCGTGATCGAGTTGTACCCGGACAAGGCGCCGAAAACGGTCGCCAATTTCCTCACCTATGTGCACGACGGTTTCTATGCCGGCACTGTGTTTCAGCGCGTGATCAAGGGGTTTTTGATTCAGGGCGGCTTGTTCGATCGCCAACTGCAGCCCAAGCCCACGCGTCCGCCGGTTGCGATCGAAGCCGACAACGGGCTTTCCAACCTGCGCGGCACCGTGGCCGCGGCGCGCGCCGCCGACCCGAACTCGGAAACCTCGCAGTTTTTCATCAACCTGGTGGACAACCCGCGGCTGGATTTCATCAGCGATCAAAGTGGCGCCACCTGGGGCTATACCGTGTTCGGCAAAGTCATCGAGGGCATGAACGTGGTCGACGCGATCGGCAATCTGCCCACCGGACCACAGGGACCGTTCACCGCCGATGTGCCGCGCCCGTTGCCCATCATCGAAAGCATCACCGAACTGCCCGCCGCTGCGGTGCTGCCGGCTGCGACGCCGGCACCGGCCAAACCGGGCGCGGCGCACCCGGCTGGCTGAGCATCTTGGCCTGCCTGTTCGTCTCGGACCTGCATCTGGACCCGGCGCGGCCGCGAATCACGCGCCTGTTCGAGCATTTTCTCGCCGGCGAGGCGCGCGCTGCAAAAGCCGTGTACATCCTCGGTGATCTGTTCGAGGCATGGATCGGCGACGACGACGACAGCGAACTGCCCGCGCGTGTCGCGCGCGCATTGCGCGCCCTCGCCAGTACCGACGTGCCGATTTTTTTCATCGCTGGCAATCGCGATTTTCTGCTCGGCGCCGACTATGCCGCGCGCGCTGGCATGCGCCTGCTGCCCGATGCCAGTGTGCACACCATCGCCGGTGTGCCCACGTTGCTGATGCATGGCGACGCGCTGTGCACGGATGATCATACCTACCTCGCGTTCCGCGATCAGGTACGCACACCCGAATGGCAGCGACAATTCCTCGCGCAAGCGCTGGATGCGCGCCGCGCCTTCGCCGCACAGGCGCGCGCCGGCAGCCGCGCGCATACCCGCGACACGCCCGAGGTGCTGATGGATGTCAACGCCCAGGCAGTCGCCAGCGCCATGCGCAGGGCTGGCGTGCGGCGCCTGATCCATGGCCACACGCATCGCCCGGCCCTGCACCGCTTCTGGCTCGACGCGCAGCCCGCCGAGCGCATCGTGCTGGGCGACTGGTACGAACAAGGCTCGCGCCTGCGCGTGGCGGCGGGCAGTCTGGCACTTGACAGTCTTGATCCCGCGCTGCCTGTCGAGCAGGCCTGAAACGCGCCCGCGCAGCACACCCGTGCCGCGATTTTTTGCGCAATGCGCTGTTGACGCGCGTGCACCTTGCAGGAATAATCCCGCGTTCCCGCCGGTTGTGCCATTGCCTTCCCGCGGGCTGCGCGCCCGTAGCTCAGCTGGATAGAGCACCAGGCTACGAACTTGGTGGTCGGGAGTTCGAATCTCTCCGGGCGCGCCACTTGAATATACAAACCAAAGGCCAGCTTCAGCGCTGGCCTTTGGTTTTTCGGCTGTTGCAAAGCGCGCGTGCGGATTGCGCTGCCAGAGCGCGTAGCGTGCCAAAATCGGCACCGCGCGCGGCAACAGCACCGCGGCCCCGTAGCTCAGCTGGATAGAGCGTTCCCCTCCTAAGGGAAAGGTCGCCCGTTCGAATCGGGCCGGGGCCGCCACCGCCACCGCCACCGCGCCGCGAAGGGCCGCAGCATGCCGGCTGCTAGAATCCCGTGTTGGTTCGGCCTCGCGCCGTCGTTATCGCAGGAGTTTTTCGTGACGCATTCCATCCTGGCCGCACTCGGCCTCAGCGATACCCATTCCGGCACTTATCTGGGCCAAGACGCGTGGGCAGCATCCGCGGAGGGCGATATGATCGAGGTGCGCGCGCCGCGCGACGGCAGCGTGCTGGGTCACGTGCAGGCCAGCGGCGCCGGGGATTACGAGCAGGTCGTGCAGCGTGCCGAGGTGGCATTCAGGGAATGGCGCCAGGTGCCGGCGCCGCGCCGCGGCGAAGCAGTGCGCCTGTGCGGCGAGGCGTTGCGCAGACACAAGGACGCGCTGGGCTCGCTGGTGGCGCTGGAGATGGGCAAGATCAAGCCCGAAGGCGATGGCGAGGTACAGGAGATGATCGACATCGCCGACTTCGCCGTGGGTCAGGCGCGCATGCTGTACGGCTTGTCGATGCACTCCGAGCGCCCCGGCCATCGCATGTACGAGCAGTGGCACCCGCTGGGCGTGGTGGGCATCATCAGCGCGTTCAACTTTCCGGTCGCGGTGTGGGCGTGGAATGCGTTCATCGCCGCCGTGTGCGGGGACATTTCCATCTGGAAGCCCTCGCCCAAGGTGCCGTTCAGCGCCATCGCCGCGCTCAAGATCTGCATCGAGGCGCTGCGCGCAGGCGGCTTCCCCGACATCTTTTTTCTGTTCAACGACGCCGGCACAGAGCTGGCCACGCGCTTCGTCGATGATCGCCGCGTGAGTTTGATCAGCTTTACCGGCTCGACCGCCGTGGGCCGCAACGTCGGCCAGCGCGTGGCGCAGCGCATGGGCCGCTCCCTGCTGGAACTGGGCGGCAACAACGCCATCATCGTGGACGAAAGCGCCGAGTTGAAACTGGCGATCCCGGCGATCGTGTTCGGCGCGGTCGGCACCGCCGGCCAGCGTTGCACCAGCACGCGCCGGCTGATCGTGCATCGCGCCAACCACGATTCCCTGGTCGACAAACTCAAGGCCGCCTACGCGCAGGTCGAACAGCGCGTGGGCGATCCCACCGATGCCGGCACGCTGATGGGGCCGCTGATCGACGCCGCGGCGGTACAGCGCTTCGAGGAGGCCATCGCGCGCGCCAAGGCCGCGGGCGGCAGCATCGCCTACGGCGGCGGAAAACTGCCGCGTCCCGGCAACTACGTGCGCCCGACGCTGATCACCGGCCTTGCGCCCGATGCCGAGGTGATCCAGCACGAGACCTTCGCGCCCATTCTCTATGTGCTGCCCTTCGACAACATGCAGCAGGCACTGGCCATCCAGAACGGCGTGCCGCAGGGCTTGTCCTCGGCGATCTTCACGCAGAATCTCAAGCACGCCGAGCAATTCCTGTGCTGCGCGGGCTCGGATTGCGGCATCGCCAACGTCAATATCGGCACCTCGGGTGCCGAGATCGGCGGCGCCTTTGGCGGCGAGAAGGAAACCGGCGGCGGGCGCGAGTCCGGCTCGGATGCGTGGAAGGCCTATATGCGTCGGCAGACCAACACCATCAATTACTCCGACGCGCTACCGCTGGCACAGGGCATCAAGTTCGAATTCTGAGCGATCCCGTGAACGCACACGCTGCGATCGAGGCCACCTTGCACGCCGCCGAAGTGGCGCTGCTGGATGCGCAGCAACGCGCTGATGTCAATGCCATCGCGGCGCTGCTGGCCAACGATTTCGAGGAAATCGGCTGCAGCGGTCGGCGCTATGATCGCGCCACCGTGCTGGCCGCGCTCGGCACGGCAAAACTGGATGCGGCCGAGATCGCGGATTTCAGTCTGCGCCTGCTCGCTGCCGACCTCGCGCTGGTGAACTTTCGCACGCGCGTGCGGCGCGGCGACACCGTGCTGCACAGTTTGCGCAGCTCGGTGTGGCGACGTGAACACGATGCCTGGCGGATCGCGTTTCATCAGGGCACGCCCTGCGCTGGCTGAGATTTGGCGTCGGACGATTCGCATCGATTTTGTGCAGGAGTTGCCAGACATGAACACGATCTACGTACGTACCAGCGGCGCCGCGATCGCCAGTATGGTCTTCGGCATCCTTGCCTGGGTCGCATTACCGCTGCTGGGCGCCATCCTCGCGGTGGTGTTGGGACATGTGGCGCGCGCCGAAATCCGCCGCGCGCCGCCGGGCAGCATCGGCGGCGATGGCATGGCCGTGGCCGGGCTGGTGCTGGGCTACGTGCATCTGGCACTGGCCGCGCTGGTGCTGGTGCTGATCGCCTGGCTGGGCATGTTTGCCATCGCCGCCTGGTTCGGGCACGTCTTCGTTTGAACACGCCCGCGCCAATGCCGCCATCGCGCGGCTATGCGCTGGCGCGCGCCCTGCTGTTCCGGCTGGATGCCGAGCGCGCACACGCGCTGGCGCTGACAGGTCTGGACTGGATGCAGCGCCTGCATCTCGTCCGCCTGTTGGTCAGTGTGGTGCCAGCGCTGCCGGTGCGCGCGTTTGGCTTGAGCTTTCCCAATCCAGTCGGTCTGGCCGCCGGGCTGGACAAGGATGCCGCGCACGTGGACGGCCTGGCTGCGCTGGGCTTCGGCTTCATCGAAGTCGGCACGGTGACGCCGCGCGCGCAGCCAGGCAATCCACGCCCGCGCCTGTTCCGCCTGCCCGCGCAGCAGGCCCTGATCAACCGCATGGGCTTCAACAACGCCGGCATCGATGCACTGCTGCGCAATCTCGATCGCGCGTGCTACCGCGGCGTGCTCGGCATCAACATCGGCAGGAACAAGGACACGCCCAACGCACAGGCTGCGGATGATTATCTGCACGGCCTGCGGCGCGTGCATGCCCACGCCAACTACATCACGGTGAACATTTCCTCGCCCAATACGCAGGGATTGCGCGACTTGCAGGTGCACGCGGCGCTGGATGCGTTGATCGGGCATTTGCGCGAGGCACAAGAGCGTCTTGGTGCACAAGCCGGCACGCGCAAACCCATGTTGCTGAAGATCGCCCCGGATCTGGACGAGCGCGACATGGACGACATGGCCGACGTGCTGCAGCGCCGCGGCATCGACGGGCTGATCTGCACCAACACCACGTTGGCGCGCGTGGGCGTGGCCGGCGCTGCGCACGCGCAGGAAAGCGGCGGGCTCTCGGGTGCGCCGCTGCGCGCGAGCGCCGATCGCGTGCTGCGCGGCATGCGCGCGCGCCTGCCGCAGGTTCCCGTCATCGGCGTGGGCGGTATCAATATGGGGGCTACTGCCGCGGAAAAAATCGCGGCCGGCGCGACGCTGGTGCAACTTTACACCGGGCTGATTTATCGCGGCCCGGTGCTGATCCATGAATGCGTGCAGGCGCTGCGCGCGCGGGCGGAGGCTGGCGATGCGCCCCGCGCAGATTGAACTGCCCGGCTGCATGCTGATCGAGGATGCGCCGCTGGATGCGCGCAACACCTTGCGCGTCAAGGCGCGCAGCGCTTGGCTGGCCGCGCTGAGCGACCCGGCCGCGCTGCCGCGGTTGCTGGACTTCCCCACCCTGCGCGGCCTGCCGCTGCTGGCGCTGGGCGCCGGTTCCAACGTGCTGTTCACCGGTGACTGGCCCGGACTGATCGTGCAGTTGCGCAACAGCGGTATCGAGCGCATTGGCGAAGCGCGGGGACAGGTGCAATTGCGCGTCGGCGCCGGCGAGTCGTGGGACGCATGGGTACGCTGGACCCTGGCGCAAGACTTGGTGGGGCTGGAGAATCTCATCCTGATTCCCGGCACGGTTGGTGCCGCACCGATCCAGAACATCGGCGCCTACGGTGTCGAGGTGGCACGCAGCATCCTCAGCGTCGAGGCTTGGGACCGCGAGCACAACTGCTTCGTCGAGTTGCCCGCAAACGACTGCGCGTTCGGCTACCGCGATTCGCGCTTCAGGCGCGAGCCGCAGAGATGGATCATCAGTGCCGTGCGTTTCAATCTGGCGCGCGAAGGTGCGCTGCATCTCGACTACGCCGGCATCCGCGAGGAACTCGCGGGCATGCGCGTCGAACAGCCGCGCGCGGTGCACGTGGCCGAAGCGGTGTTGCGCCTGCGCACACGCAAACTGCCCGATCCGGCGCTGATCGGCAACGCCGGCAGCTTCTTCAAGAATCCGCAGGTCGACGCCGCGCTCGCCGCCACGCTGCGCATGCGCCATCCAGGTCTGCCGCAGTGGCCGCAAGCCGACGGCAGCATCAAGCTTTCGGCCGCGTGGATGGTCGAGGCCACCGGCTGCAAGGGGTTGCGCGAGGGCGACGCCGGTATCTCCGAGCGCCACGCACTGGTGCTGGTCAATCACGGCGCGGCCAGCGGCGCGCAGTTGTGGGCGCTGGCCGTGCGCGTGCGTGACGCGGTGCACATGCGCTTCGGCGTACTGCTTGAGGCCGAGCCACGCGTGCTGCCCTGAGTGCGCGGAGCTGGCACCGCCCTGAACCTCGCCGCTCGCCGCGCCACCGTGCACTGGACGCGCCGTCAGTGAGCGGTTAGGCTTCGCACGCTGATCCGGCCGGCGCGAAGCCGCCCGACGCTGCACTCCCCGCACTGCGGGACATCATCCAGTCTGACTTCTGCCTGAGCAGCCGGGCATATGGCGAGCAGCCGGTTACAGTAGGAAATTTTGCGTGACGGCCGCAGCATCGCAGCACCTGATGCGCGGACCCTGTATGCGCAGATCGCGGGACCACGCTGAATGCAAGTCGCGCAGCGCATTTTGCTGAAACTGATCTCTGGCGCTTTCTTGGCGCCTGTTCGCAAACAGCGACACGCAATCCGAGAACACATTTGATCGCACCCCACAAAAGCCTGGCCGCGGCTTGCGGCCCTCGCCTGACGAGTGCCGCATGAGCACCGAACCTGCCGCCGCAGGAAGCATCGAAACGCCGCAAGGCCCGTTCAAGGCCGTCCCGCAGCAGCAGGAAATGCCGCTGGCGCTCGTGCGCGGCCAGCCGCTGCTGAGCATGCCGCAGGATTTGTATATCCCGCCGGACGCGCTGGAGGTGATTCTCGAAGCCTTCGAGGGACCACTGGATCTGCTGCTGTACCTCATCCGCCGCCAGAATCTGGACGTGCTGGATATCCCGATCGCCGAGATCACCCGGCAGTACATGGACTACATCGATCTGATGCACGCGATGCGCCTGGAACTGGCGGCCGAGTATCTGGTGATGGCGGCGATCCTTGCCGAGATCAAATCGCGGCTGCTGCTGCCGCGCCCGCCCAGCGACGAGGCCGGCAACGAATCCGATCCGCGCGCCGAACTGGTGCGTCGCTTGCAGGAGTACGAACGCTACAAACGCGCCGCCGAGGATCTGAACGCACTGCCGCGCGTGGAGCGCGACACCAGCGTGGCGCATGCCGATGCCGGCGAACGCAGCGTGCCGCGTGTGCCGCCGCCGGTGGATTTGCGCGAACTGTTGCTGGCGCTCAAGGATGTGCTGCGCCGCGCCGAACTCAGCGGCGCCGTGGCCATGCAGCGCGATGCGCTGTCGATCCGCGAGCGCATGAGTGATTTGCTGCGCCTGATCGAGGATGGCGCGTTTCACGTCTTCACCGAGGTGTTCAAACCCGGGCAGGGACGGCTCGGCATCGTGGTCAGCTTCATCGCCATGCTGGAATTGATCAAGGAAGGTTTGCTCGATGTGATCCAGGACGAACCGCTGGCGCCGATTTACCTGAAGGCGCGCAGCGCAGCGGCCTGAGTGCCACGCTGCCACGCAAGCGCACACCGCGCGCGCCACCCGATAACGCAACACACACGACCCGCACATGGACACCGATCAGATCAAGCGCATCCTCGAAGCCGCCCTGCTCGCCAGCCTCGAACCGCTGTCATCGACCAGGCTCGCCGGTCTGTTCACCGAGGACGAGGGCGTAACCGCCGGCGACATCGCGTGCGCGCTCGAAGCCCTGCGGGCCGATGCACCCGCGCGCGGCGTGGTACTCAGCGAAGTCGCCTCCGGCTATCGCTATCAGGTCGCCGGCGACGTGCATGCATGGGTCGCGCGCTTGAGCGCCGAGCGCCCGACACGCTACTCGCGCGCGCTGCTGGAAACCCTCAGCCTGATCGCCTACCGGCAGCCGATCACGCGCGGCGAGATCGAGCAGATTCGCGGCGTGGTGGTATCCAGCAACATGATTCGCACGCTGGAAGAGCGCGAGTGGATCCGCATCGTCGGCCACCGCGACGTGGCCGGCCGCCCCGCACTGTTCGGCACCACGCGCCAATTCCTCGACTACTTCAACCTCAAGGCGCTGGAAGATCTGCCGCCGCTGGCCGAGATCCGTGATCTGGAGGAACTGGCGCCGCAGTTCGAGTTCGAGGCCGCGCTCGGCAGCGCCAGTTCCACCCCACCCGCGCGCATCGATACCGAGGCCAGCACTGTCGGCATCACGCCTGATTTTTCCGCATCATCCGATTCCATCGACTCACCCGCGCTCGGAGAAATCGCGCCGACGCAAGACACCGATTCCAAGGAGCACCTCGCATGACCGCGCCCACGCGCACCCTGCTGTCACTCAAGCGTCAGGCCGCCGCCGACCACGGCCCGCGCCTCGAAGAACGCCTGCACAAGGTACTGGCCAACGCCGGACTCGGCTCGCGCCGCCTGCTGGAGCAACGCATCGAGCAGGGCGAGGTGCGCGTCAACAACGACGTCGCCACGATCGGCACCAGCGTCGGCGCCGGTGATCGTGTCGAACTCGACAACCACGCCTACGTGGTCGCCAGCGATCGCCGCGAAGACGCCGAAGTGCTGATGTATCACAAGCCCGAGGGCGAGGTGATCACCCGCGAAGACCCGGAAGGGCGCCCCACGGTGTTCGACCATCTGCCGCGTCTGAAAGGCTCGCGCTGGATCGCGGTGGGCCGCCTCGACCTCAACACCACCGGCCTGCTGCTGCTGACCACCGACGGCGATCTGGCGCACGCGCTGATGCACCCCGGCACCGCGCTGGAGCGCGAATACCTGTGCCGCGTGCATGGCGAGGTTCCGGACGAGGCCTTGGCGCGGCTCAGCGCCGGCATCGAACTGGAAGACGGCCCCGCGCGCTTCGAGGAAATCGCGCCGATCAGCCGCGGTGGCAGCCATAGCTGGTTCCGCGTGATTCTGCGCGAGGGCCGCAACCGCGAAGTGCGACGCCTGTGGGAATCACAAGGCCTCATGGTCAGTCGCCTCAAGCGCATCCGCTACGCCAACATCGAGCTGCCGCGCCTGTTGCGCCGCGGCCATTCGCAGGCGCTGGACGCTGAAGCCGTGAGCGCGCTGCGCGCGATCGCCGGGCTCGGTGCGCCGCAACCGACGCTGACCCTGCAGCCGGTGTTGCACCAGCGCCGTGCGCAGCGCAACGCGGTCAAGGTGCGCGCCGACCGCCCGCAAGCCTGGGCCGCCGGCAGCGACGAGAGTCGTGAGCTGGCTGCCTTCGATCGCGTGCGCGACGATCACCGCGACACGCGGCGGCGCACCACGGGTCCGAAGCGCGAGGTCAACGGCAACGTGATGCGCGCGGATCGCGCGCATGGCGCACGCAAGCCGCGCGCGTTCAGCCCTGGGCAGGAACTGCCCTCGGTGCGCCAATGGGTGGCGGGCGAGGATCGCCCCGGGCGCGGCGGCCCGCGCCGTGGCGCTGGCGCGCACATGGCAACAGGCCCGTGGCTACCGGCCAGTCGAGGCCACGGAGAACGCGCCGCACGGCCTTTCAGCGGCGAACGGGCGCCACGTCCCGGTGGCGAACGTGGGCCGCGCCCGGGTGGAGATCGCGGGCCGCGACCCGCTGGCGAGCGCGCGGCACGCCCATTCGGCGGCGAGCGTGGTCCGCGTCCGAGCGGCGATCGCGCCGCGCGACCCTTCAGCGGCGAACGCGGACCACGCCCAGGTGGAGATCGCGGACCGCGGCCCGCTGGCGATCGCCGCCCGCGCAACGATGCACCGCGCGGACCACGCCCGCCCGGCCGCGGACGCTGAGCCGCCGCCGTGGACCGCTATGCCGCGATGCAGTTGTTCCTGCGTGTGGTCGATGACGGCAGCTTTGCCGCCGCGGCCAACCACAGCGGCATCTCGCGCGCGCAGGCCAGCAAACTGATCCGCGCGCTGGAAGAAGACCTGGGCGTGCGCCTGATCCAGCGCACCACGCGCAAACTCAGCCTCACCGAAGCCGGCCGCCACTATCACGAACGCGTGGCCACAGCGATGGCGGCACTCAGCGAAGCCGCGGCCGAAGCCGGGCAGCGTCAGACCGAGCCACGCGGCCATCTGCGCGTGAGCGCGCCGACCTCGTTCGCGACGCGGCATCTGGCCGATGCGCTCACCGAATTCCTGCGCCGCAATCCGCGCATCGAACTGGAACTGGATTTGAACGATCGCCGCGCCGATCTCGTACGCGACGGTTTCGACATGGCCATCCGCATCGGCAATCTGGCCGACTCCAGCCTGATCGCGCGGCGCATCGCGCCCGCGCGCATGTTGGCGGTGGCTGCGCCAGCTTATCTGAAAGCGCATGGTACGCCGACGCATCCGCAGCAATTGGAAGCGCACACGGCGCTGCTGTACACGCTCACCGCGCACCCGGATGTGTGGGCCTTTGCGCGCGAGCAGGAAACCCTGAACGTGCGCGTGCACGGCCCGCTGCACGCCAGCAATGGCGACGTGCTCGCCGCTGCCGTGGTGCGGGGGTTGGGCGTGGCGGTGCAGCCTAGCTTCATCGTCGGCAATCTGGTGCGCAGCGGCGAGCTGATGCGCATCCTGTGCGACTGGCGCCTGCCCGAAGCCACGATCTACGCGGTGTACCCGGCCGGTCGCAGCCTGCCCGCCAAGACGCGCAGCCTGATCGATTTTCTGGCCGCGCGCTTCGGCGACGAACCTTATTGGGACGAAGGCCTGTTCAGTGCCGCGGCGTCCACGCCGGCTTCGCGCCGCGGCAAGCCTGGCGCGAAGTTCTGAACTGCTGAAGTTCAGCCCCTCGCCCGGTGGAAGAGGGAGCGCGGGGTTCGGGTGCCTCGCCTTTGCGCCACGCGAGAACCCATCCGGGCTATGCGCCACCTTCCCTTGCGGACTTCCGTTGGTCTCCCGGCGGGAGAAGGGAAGCCAGTTCATCCGACGAGCTGCGACAGCCTTCGGCAAGCACCGAATAGCCCCTCTCCCGCCGGGAGAGGGGTTGCGGTGAGGGTTCGAATCTTGCTTCTTGCTTCGTGACGAGAAAGACCAGTTGCTCATCCGGTACTGGGCGCCACCTCGTCCCGGCCCTCACGCACAGCGCCCGGGCATTCGGCAGCGCATGATCTGCCCGCGGCGGATCATGGGCGAAGGGAAGCAAGTCCCGCCAGCGTTGCTCGAACTTCTCAGATTTCGCTCAGGCTGAAATCGTCGGCATCCATCCACGCCGGAAAACGCGCGCGGTGCGCCAGCAATGCAGCCGGATCGAGCATGACGGTAACGGCCTGCGCGCTGCGCCCCAGTTCCATTAGCGGCTGACCGAGTGCGTCCAGCACCACGCTGTCGCCGGCGTAATCCAGACCGTTGCCATCGCGGCCGACGCGATTGACCGCGGCCACGCAGGCCAGATTCTCGATCGCGCGCGCGCGCAGCAGCGTGCGCCAGGCGTGGCGCCGCGGCTCGGGCCAGTTGGCCACGAACAAGAGCAGGTCGTAATCCATGCCGCCCGTGGCGCTTTCCATGCGGCGATTGCGCAGCCACACCGGAAAACGCAAGTCATAGCAAACCTGCGGCAGCACGCGCCAGCCCTTGATCTCGACGATCAGTCGCTCGGCGCCGCCGGCATAACGCTCGTGCTCGCCGGCCATGCGAAACAGATGACGCTTGTCGTAGTGCAGGCACTGGCCATCCGGCTGCATCCACAGCAGCCGGTTGAAATAGCGGCCGCCTTCGCGCACCACCAGACTGCCGGTGATCACCGCGCCCAAATCCGCCGCCAGCGCACGCAACCAGTGCACACCGGCGCCGTCCATGTCCTCCGCCTGATGCAAGGTGTCGTTGGTGAAACCGGACAGAAACGTCTCCGGCAGCATGATCAAGTCGCTGCCCTGCCCCTTGAGGCTGCGCAGCAATTCGCCGTAATACGCGCGATTGGCCGCGGCGTCGTGCCAGCGTGTTTCGCCTTGCACCAGACCGAGCCTCAAAGCTTGCACAGGCGCTCCGCGGCGGCGGCCAGGGTGGCATCGGATTTGGCGAAACAGAAGCGCAGCAGGCGCGCATCCGGTGGCGTCTCGTAAAATGGCGACAGTGGAATCGCGGCCACGCCGACCTCGCGCACCAGCCAGTCGCAAAAATTCAGATCATCGACATCGCGGATGGCGCTGTAATCGGCCAACTGGAAATAACCGCCGGGCACATCCAACAATTGCAGCCGCGAGGGGGCCAGCAGCGCGCGGAAAAGATCGCGCTTGGCTTGATAAAAAACCGGCAGTTCGAGGTAATGCGCGGGTGCGTGCGCCAGCATCTCGGCAAAGGCCCACTGCGCGGGCTGGAAGCTGCAGAACGTCAGGTACTGATGCACCTTGCGGAACTCGGCGCTGAGCACCTTGGGCGCGATGCAGTAACCCAGCTTCCAGCCAGTGCAGTGATAGGTCTTGCCGAACGAGCTGACCACGAAGCTGCGCTCGGACAGCGCGGCGTGGCGCAGCACGCTTTGATGCTGCGCGCCGTCGAACACGATGTGCTCGTAGACCTCATCGGACAGCACCCACAGCCCATGCGCCTGCACCAGCTCGGCCAGCGCATCGAGATCGGCGGTGGAGAACACCGCGCCCGAAGGATTGTGCGGGCTGTTGACGATGATCATGCGCGTGCGCGGCGTGACCGCGTCGCGCACGCGCTGCCAGTCCACGGAAAAATCCGGCAGGCGCAACGGCACATGCACCGCGCGCGCACCCTGCAGGTCGATGGCCGGCTGATAGCTGTCATAACAGGGATCGAGCACGATCACTTCCTCGCCGGCGCGCACGCTGCAGGCGATGGCGGCGAACAGCGCCTCGGTGGCGCCCGAGGTGACGGTGATTTCGGTATCGACGCCGACGCGGCGGCCATACAGACGCTCGGTCTTCAGCGCGATCTGCTCGCGCAGCGCGGTGATGCCGGTCATCGGCGCGTACTGGTTGCGGCCCTCGCGCATGGCGCGCGCCAGTGCATCCTGCAAGGCCTGCGGCGGGTCGAAATCAGGGAAGCCCTGACCCAGATTGATCGCCTGGTGCTGCAGCGCAAGCTGGCTCATCACCGTGAAAATGGTGGTGCCAACCGCGGGCAATTTGGTTTCGATCTGCATGCGTCGGCTCGGCTTTGAACGCGCGGCATGCTAGCACGCTACCCACGCACGGCATGGCCGTCCAAACCGCTGGCGCGCATCAATTCCATGGCGAATCTGGCCTCAAGAACCCCAGCAGTTGGCGCCGCCGCCGGTCGAGGTCTTGTTGCCGGCCTGATCGAGGCTCAGCGTGGCGCAGCCGGTATCCTGGGCCTGCGGACCGATGGCGGTGGCGGTAATCGTGTAGGTCGATGATGTGGGTGCAACCGTCATGCTGTAGTAGCCCTCGGCTGAATCGGCCGCGATCGTGGGGCAACTGCCGGTCGTGGGCGCGTAAGAGAAGTACTGCGCATAGCAGCGCTCCATGATGGCCTGATCCTGATTGAGCGCCGCGTAGGCATCCGAGCGCCGGCTGCGCAACACGTACTTGTTGTACGCGGGGTATGCGATCGCCGAGAGGATGGCGATGATCGCCACGACGATCATCAGCTCGATCAGGGTGAAACCACGCACAGGATTCATTGCTTGTTCTCCACGGGCGCCCGATCAGGCGCACCCGTCATGGTCGTGTCATCCGGCATCATTGCACCTGCCACCAACCCAGGCGCGAACGACCGCCGTATTGTTCGGGCGTCACCGGGATCTGGAGGTTGGAGCCAGGCGTATAAATATTGCCGCCGCCGCTGGGATTGGTGAGGATGGTTGGTGCGGCTGCGTAGCCGCCGCTGAGTTGCGTGCCCACCGGGTTGTTGCCACCGACGCTGACAAAGTTGCCATTAAGCCCCAGGCCGAGGCGCGGCTGAGTGAAGGCGCCGCCGTTGATGTAATTCACGTCCATGAGGAAAGATGTGCCTGTGGCGTTGCAGGTGAGCGAGCCGTTCGGCGGCGGCGTGTACGTGGTGAACACCACACCGCCGTTCTCGATCAGTGGCGAGGTAATCACACGTTCGCTGGGCGTGTTGCCGCTGATCGGCCCCGGCAAATCGAAGTACCAGCCTGACTGCGTGGACCAGTTGACCGGATTGCTGGTGATGGTGCGCGCGGTCTGTGCCAGAGCGTTGTGTTGCGAATCGAGCGTGCCCGCGGCCACATTGGTGATCGTCTGCTGCTGCAGGTTCGCGCGCAGCAATCCCGTGCTGGTGCCGTTGTCCCACACGCCGTAGAAGCTCTGCACCTGCGAGGTGCTGAGGTCGCCGGTGCCGAGCAGTTGCCCGGTACCGAAGAACAGCATCAGTCCAGGCTGGTTCGGATAATTGGGATTGAGCGTGACCGTCGGCGTGGTGGTGATGGGCTGACGGTTGCCGCTGGCATCGCGCGCCGTGAACAGCAAGCGCACCGTCCAACTGGCCGGGTTCGAATTACTGACGTTCACCGCCCACAGATTGCCCTGCAAATCACCGGCATACACCATGTCCGCCGGCGAACCCAGCAAGCCGTTGGCGTTGGCGGCCACCACGCCGGAAAGCCCGTTGGGCAGACTTGCATTGCAGGCGCCAGCCACCGCCGCGCATAGGTCGATCTTGCGCAACAAGGTGCCGCTGCCGGCTTTCACCGCATACAGCACGTCGCTCTGGTTGGGGCTGTTGTAGCCGTTGCCGAAGAACACGGCGAAGCCCGGCACGGTCTGGTTGTCACTGGTGTCCAGGACGGAATTGGCGTTGATCCGCGTGATGACCGGCTCGCCGTAGCTCAAGCCCATGTCCGGATCGCTGCCGTTGGCGTTGTATTCCCACAACACCTTGCTGGCGAGCTGCGCTTCGGTGGTCACGGTGGGATTGGTCACATCCAGCGCGAACACCGAGCTGCCGCCGGGGCCCTCGCCGCCGACCAGCAAGGTGTGCCACTTGCCGTCCGAGGACAGCAGGGCATCACCGGCCGCGGGCGAGCCATCGACGAAGAACAGATGCGCCTGGTTGTACAACGGCTGCGTGAGCTTTTGCAGGTTGGCGAACACGCCGTCCGGAATATACGCGAAGTTCTCGTTGCCGTTGCTGGCGTTGAACGCGTGCAGCATGCCGTCGTTGGCGCCCACGTACAGCGCCGGCGTGCGTGTGGCTTGCGCCGTCACGAAGGCCAGGTAAGAGGCATCGCCGTACGGGCCGTTCGGCGCGCCGACGTAGATCGGATTCGAGTCGGTGATGTCACCCAGCAGATGCGAACGGTTGCGGTAGGTACCGCTGTTGCGCTGTTCCAGCGCGGTATCGCCGCGCAAATAGTCGAGGACATTCTGCCCGGCGGCCGTGGTGCTGCCAAGCTGCGCCTGCTGTGCCGGGGAGAGATTGGCCCACTCGAACGGCACACCGGTATCGCTGACAGGATTCCACGTGGCGATAAAGCGGTTGGCGATGTTGTTGGCACAGCCCCCGGCGCCGCCGTTGGGTCCGCCCAGCGGCTCGACCACGCCAGCCCCGCATACCTGCCTGTCAAGTTGAAGCTCGGCTTGCCAGGTCGCGTTGCTGGTCGCGGTGTTCACCGTGCCATTGACGATCGGGAACGCCAGCAGATTGCCGGTCCAGTCCTGATAGGGCGTATCGGACGAGGTGTACCGGGTCTGGTAAATCGTGGTGTTGCTGCTGATGGTGGCCGAGTTCACCGCCGCCGAGGTGGTGGACTGCGTGCCCGCCTGGATCTGCACCAGGACCGTGTTGAGCGAGGTGACCAGCGCCGCGGGTGAAGTGGCCGCGAGATAGCCCGCGGGCAGCGTGCCGGTGCCATAACCCACGTTGATTTGCGGCGTGTTGAAGCCCGGGTTGTAGGTACCGCCAGCCACCGCCATGGCGTTGAGGGTTTGCGCCGCGACGTTGTTCAAGCTGGGATTCACCGCAGCACCCAGGCCCACCACATAGGTCTTGATACCGGCGGTGTTCAACGCAGTGATCGCGCTGATGGTGTCGGTCAGCGCCTGATCGTTGGTGGTCGTCAGCGCACCGGTGGTGGGATCGAAAGTAGCCGACACGCCAAATCCCGTCGCCGAGAGGCTGCCCAGCGGCGGCCAGTTGCCACCAGACGCATCCATGGTGGGCAAGCCGTCGGTGATCAGAATCACGTAGCGATTGATGTTGCAGCCAGCCAGTTGCGCCGAGGTATAGCCCGAAGGATTGGGCCTGGTTTGCAAATAACTGAGCGCTTTGGCCAGCAGGCCTGGCGTCGATGCCTGCCCGGCCGATGCCTTGATCTCGGAGCTGTCAGTATTATTCGTCTCGGGTGCCAGCGCATTGGTGAATTGGCTGATCGCCGTGGCAACACTACTAGTGGTTGGCGCCTGACCGGCTGAGGTCATCGGCACCACCAGATGACCCGTACTCGCGGACTGGCTTGCGCCGTACCCAAAGCCACGCAGCGAATACATCACCTGCGGCGAGAACGGGATATAGCCGGCGTTGGTGGGTGTAGTCTGGGTGGCTACCGATCCCGGGTAGGAGTTGTAGTACGTGCTGAGGATGTTGCCCAGGCTGGCGTTGTACTGGGCCAGCGAGTAATACGAGAAAGGATTGGCTGGCGATGGCCCGTTATAGGCCACACCCACCGAAGCCAGGCCACCGGCATACAACACGTCGTTGATGTTGGGATCATCGCTGCTGGCGCCGACCAGCATGTACTGGTTGCCCGACAGGGTGGCGCTGCCGTAGAGGTTGGCGATGGAGCTGCAATTGCTTTTCACGGTCGAACTGGCCGTGAGATAACCGAAGCAGGGATTGATCACATAACGATTGCCTGCCGGCGGCGTGGCGGTGAACGTGAATCCGCCCGCGGGCGACATGTAGTACACCCACGTCGTATATCGCGTCGGCGAACCGGTCTGATAGTCCACCAAGCCGAAATCGGTGTTCTGCATGTAGCTGTTGAGGATCGCCTGCATGGCGCCCTTGGCCACGTTCAGACGGCTGGCGCCGTTGTCGTACAAGGTTCCGCCACTGTTGACGGTATAAGGTGCGCAATTGCCGGTCAGCGGCGACACGCAGGTCGTGCCCGCATTCAGCGGCGGCGTGAACCCGTTGGGCACCTGATACACAACGGGCGAACTGGAGGCTGCCAGCGAGAGATTGCCGTTGCTGAGCGCGCCCGAGCCGGCCATGATCGCGCCCGACAGCGTGCCGTCCATCGACTCGGAATTGCCCACCGCGAACAACACCTGCGGCCGGATCGGCGAGGCTGAAGTCAGCGGCACCTGCGAAATCGGCACCGGCGTCGGCGCGGCCGCGTACGCAGGCACGATCGGTGGCGCGAACGCACCGGCGCCGACCACCAGCGCCGCAGTCAGCATCAGGTTGCGCAATGTCTTGTTGGCGTTCATATCGGGCCTGCGGGTGTGGATGCGGCTGGGCGGGGCGATTACTGGATCAGGCTTTGCACCACGGCTTGGCTGTTCTGGTTGCTGGGATTGGCGGCGCGCACGGTGATGCGGAAAATCGGCGCGCGATTGCCGGGGTATGTACCTGTCGCGGCCGACTCACCGGGACGCGTCACCGCGGGCAGTTGCTCGATCGCCACGCTGGGTACAGCCGCCGTGGCCGTGGTCGGCCAAGCCGTGGCGCCACACGTGTTTGTGCTCCAAGCCACCGACGCCGCGCACAACACGGGCGCGACCGGGTACTGCAACTGCAGCGCCGCGGCCTGATCGGTCATCAACGCGCCTTCGGCCGCGGCCAGCGCCATCTGCGCGCTTTTGGCATTGGCGGCCACGCGGATCTGCGTGGTCTGCATGGCCATGGCCACGATCGCGGCCAGGGTGAGCACCAGCAGCATCACCAGCGCGGTCAGCAACACGAAACCGCGCGCCTTCGTGCGCTTGGCAAAGAGCGTGCGTTGAATACTCATAGCGTGGTGTTCCGCAAGTTGATCGTCATCACGTAGACATGGCGCAGGCGCGTGTCATTCGGCACGGCACTATTTGGAGGGGGCAGATTTGGCAAGGTGATGGTGGTGCCCAGCACGTTCCATTGCTTCGGATTGCTGTCCGCCGGGACCGATCCCAAACCACCCTCGATCAGAAATCCAATGCGTATGCTGTTGACGATGGTCCACGGGTTGAACGGCAGGCTGGTCACGCCCGCGGGTGGAGTGGCCTGCAGTGCCTGCACATCTTTGGCGCTGAGGTACTGCGTGATCTGTCCGTTCAAGCCCACGCCATACAGCACCTGCATGTTGTCCACGCCGGGAATCAGCTCCTGCACGCTCCACTGTCCCTGCACCAGCACGGCCTGGTAAAGCGCGCTCTGCCCACCATGACCTTGGCCCACGAAATAGGCCACCTGCTGCATGGGCGCCAGTTGCACGCCGTCCTGATACACCGGGGCGATCTGCTGGCTGACATTGCCGGCGCCATGGCTGCCGATCGCCGCCACCGCCACCGGATTGGTGATGTCCGTGCTGCTGGTCATCGCGGGGACGAAGATCGAGCTCTTGGCGCAGTCGGACACCGCTACCGCAGTGACCAGCACGTGCAACACATTGCCGTTGGCATCGGTGAACTGGATCGGGCTGGCACCGGGACTGCTGGTGCCAGCGTTGTAGACAGTGAACTGATTGGGCGCGGTGGTCTGCTGCACAGTGGGCACCCCGATCGGATGCGTGCCCGGTGCCTCGCCGTTGAGCACCAGCACATCGCTGCCTTGCTCGGCCAGCCTGGCCAGATTGCCGGTCAGCGCCGGCGTCCAGTCGCCGCCATTGGTGACGTTGGCGGCATTGAGCGCGGTGATCGCGTAGCTGCCACCGACATCGGTGCCGTTGGCATCGAAGCCGAACACCGGCGCGGAAAAATTGCCGCGGCTGAACACCCACGGCCTCGCCCAGGTGGAATAGCTGATGCCGGGTGGCGGCGTCGTGACGGAATTGACCGCTTGGGCCAAGGTGCCGCAGCCGGTGAAACCGGCGCCGCGTATCGCCGGCGAGAGGATCGCCGAGATCGCGTTGTCGGCATTCTGGATGGCACCCTGCGCCGAGGACGAACTGACCACCTGACGCTGCGCCATGAACACCGTGGCGATGCCGGCCAGCACGATCAGACCGATGGCGATGGCCACCATCAGCTCGACCAGAGAAAAGCCCAACGAGTGATTTGGAGTGCGCCGCATCACATCACCGTCGTCAGGGTGAATTTTTGGGTGCTGGAAAGGCTGGTGTTCTGCTGCTGGCCACTCTTTTTGAACTGCTCGATGGCCTGGACGCCGGGCGCATCGCTCCAGCTCACGCTGACCGTCACACTGACGGTGCCATTGGTCGATGCCGCGCTGGCGATGGTGCCGCTGCCACTGGGCAGTTCATCGAGACTCGAGGTCCACTGGCTGGTATCGAACGCGGCCATTTGCTGCGGCGTGCAGATGTTGCCGGTGCCCTGGCAGGCTGGCGGACTGGCCGGCGTGCCGGTGTAAGTGCCGATGTAATTGCCCGCCTGCGTGCCTTGCAGGTTGGCGCGCATGCGATCGAGCATGTCGTAAGTGGTTTGCACCGCCTGCTGCTGGATGTAGCTGGAGGTGTCGGCCTTGTGCACCGTGACCAGCAGCGCCGCCACGCCGAGCATGCCCAGCGAGACGATGACCACCGCCACCAGCACTTCGAGCAGGGTGAAACCGGATGAACTGTGCTTGAGCATGGTTCTTCTCACGGGCAGGTCAATGGAGTGCCATCGGGCGCAAAACCGGGGCTGGCCGAGATCTGCACATAGCCGGCGGCGTTGACTTCGACCGCGCGGGCAGCGGGGACACCACGCGCATCGCACACTGTCAGCAGGCTGCTGGTGTTGGCCAGCCCACGACCATCGAAGGTGATCTTGGCTGCCCCACCCGCATTGACATTGATGCTGATCTGTTCGCCGGCGGCCAGGGTGTAGGTGGACAGCGGCACCGGATTGCTGCTCGGACCCGAATGCACCATCCAGGCCGTGCCGTTGGCGGCGCTGCCGAATGCGGTGAGGCAGCTCGCTCCGGGCGCCTGCCCGGCCGTCGCCGGTGGACTCACCGGGCAGACCCCGATCGGCGCGTTCTTGCTGAGCGCGGTGTTGCGTGCGTAGTTCAGCGCGCCCGAGAGGTTGCCCACGACGTCGTTGACGCGGCTATTCATCAACAGCGTACGGAAGCTGGGTATGGCGAAAGTCAAAACGATCGCCACGATGATCAGCACGACCATCAGTTCCAGCAGAGTGAATCCGCGCGCGTTGCGCATTGCCGCCCCCTGTCGCGGCCGACAGCCGCACGCTGAGATTGAACTCGGCGCGGCGCAAAAGCCCATGCCTATCCGATCAATGGCGGCGTTCAGCCGACGGATGGCAGGGATGCGCGGCCTGAGTGGGATGGCGATCACACTTTGACGCACCCCCGCAGGCAACGATCTAAGGCTTGCAGCAGCCATCGCCCGTCTTGATGGACGATCCACCTCCACGCTCGATCACCCGCTGTTAGACTGCTGCCATGACCGAGCAAATCGAAAATCTGATCCTGGAAATGCTCAAGGGTCTGCGCAACGAGGTGCAGACGCTCCGCTCAGAGGTGCGCGCCGAGTTCCAGGACGTGAAACAACGCCTCACCAGCCTGGAGCGTGGGCAGGCCAAGGGCCATGCCGACTATGCCGAGCTGTATGGTGATCACGCGCGCCAGCAGGCGGCCATTGATCGCTTGTCGGAACGACTGGACCGCATGGAAAAGCGCCTCGAACTGCAGAATTGACTTGCTGCGAGATGGTCGACACCGGCTGCGTTGCGCGCCGGTGGCAAAGCGAGAATCGCAGCGTTGCCTGGATGACGGCGCGCAGGGGATGCCTGTCCCGGCGGGAGAGGAGCTGATTATTCATGGCGCGTTCCCGGCTGATGGTCACGCCTCGTGCCGCAGCGCGGCAACACCGAAACGCTTCAGATACCCGAAGTACAGCAACGGGATCACCACCAGCGTCAGCAGCGTGGAGACGAGGATGCCGAACACCATCGACACCGCGAGGCCCTGGAAGATCGGGTCGCCGAGAATGAAGAACGCGCCGATCATGGCCGCCAGCGCGGTGAGGATGATGGGTTTCGCGCGCACCGCGCCGGCCTCGATCACGGCCTCCTCCAGCGGCTTGCCGGCCAGCACCGCGTGGTTGATGAAGTCCACCAGCAAGATCGAATTGCGTACGATGATGCCGGCCAGCGCGATCATGCCGATCATCGAGGTCGCGGTGAACTGCGCGTGCATCAGCCAGTGCCCGGGCATCACGCCGATCACGGTCAGCGGAATCGGCGCCATGATCACCAGCGGCACCAGGTAGCTGCGGAACTGCCCCACCACCAGCAGGTAGATCAGGACCAGGCCCATCGAATAGGCCAGGCCCATGTCGCGGAAGGTCTCGTACGTGGTGGTCCACTCGCCGCCCCACTTGATCGAAAAGCTGTCGCCATTCTCGGGCGGTCCGATGAAGTGCTGACTGAGGTGGTGCCCGTCGAAGGTGCGCTGGCTGATCTCGCTGACCAGCGTGAACATGCCGTACAGCGCGCTGTCCACGTGCCCGGCGTCATCGCCGGTAACGTAGGTCACGGGCAGCAGATCCTGGTGATAGATCGCGTCCGACCACGGCGTGGTCTTGACGTGCACCACCTCGGACAGCGGAATCAACTGGCCACCCTGCGAGCGCACGCGCAGCGTGAGCACCGAATCCAGCGAGCCCAGATCGGACTGCGGCAGGCGCAGCACCACCGGGATCGCGTGCTTGGCGTTGCCATCCTGCAGATACGTGGCATTGATGCCGCCCAGGCCCGCGGCGATGGCATCGACGATCTGCTGCTGGCTGACGCCCAGCGTCGCGGCGCGCGTGCGATCGATCACCAGCAACTTGCGCTGCGCCCTGGGATTCTCGACGGTGGTGTTCACATCGACGATGTTGCGCGTGTGCTCGAACAGGTGCTCGACGTCCAGCGCGATTTTCTTTTGCACCGCGTAGCTCGGGCCGTAGATCTCGGCCACGATCGGCGCCATCGCCGGCGGTCCGGGCGGGATCTCGACCACCTGCAGATGCGCGTGGAAGCGCGCGGCGATGGCCGCGAGTTGTGGACGCACCGCGCGCGCGATCTGGTGGCTCTGCCGTGAGCGCGCGTCCTTGCCCTCCAGATTCACCTGGATCATGCCCTGGTAAGGCATGGTGCGCATGAAGTACTGGCGCACCAGCCCGTTGAAATCGATCGGCGCGGGCGTGCCGGCGTACAACTGGTAGTTGACGACCTCGGGCACCCTGGCCAGCACCTGGCCCATGTCGGTGAGCACGCGGTTGGTCTGCTCCAGGGTGGAACCCTCGGGCATGTTCAACACCACCTGGAATTCGGATTTGTTGTCGAACGGCAGCATCTTCAGGATCACCGCCTTGATGCCGACCAGGCTCACCGAGAGCAGTACCAGCAAGCCGATCGCCGCGAACAGACGGCGCCGGTTGCGTTTGGCTTTCTCGCCCAGCAGGAACGGCGACATCACGCGATTGAACAGCGCGTAGAGTTTCTGATCGAGCTTGGACTCGGCGGCGTGGCCGGGACCGGCACCGTGCTCGTCGTGATGCTGCGCCAGCTTCTTGAGCAGGTGATACGCCATCCATGGCGTGACCACGAAGGCCACCGCCAGGGAAATCAGCATGCCGACGCTGGCGTTGATCGGGATCGGGCGCATGTACGGCCCCATCAATCCGCCGACGAAGGCCATCGGCAGCAGCGCCGCGATCACCGTGAACGTGGCGAGGATGGTCGGTCCGCCCACTTCATCCACGGCGATGGGGATGGCCTCGCTGAGCTTCTTGTTGCCCATGGCCATGTGTCGATGGATGTTTTCCACCACCACGATGGCATCGTCGACGAGGATGCCGATGGAGAAAATCAGCGCGAACAGCGATACGCGATTGATGGTGAAACCGATCGCCCATGAGGCGAACAGGGTGATGGCCAGGGTGATGACCACGGCGACGCCAACCACGATGGCCTCGCGCCAACCCAGCGCCAGCAGCATCAGCAACACCACCGACACCGTTGCCAGCAGTAGATGCTCCATCAGCTCGGTGGCCTTGGCATCGGCGCTGCGGCCGTAATCGCGGGTCACCGCCACGTGCACGTCGGCGGGGATCTCGATGTTCCTGAGCTGGGTCAGGCGCGCGCGGATGGCGTCGGTGATGTTGATCGCGTTCTCGCCCTGCTTCTTGGCGATGGCGATGGTCACCGCCGGCGCCAGTCCGGTAGCCGGCCCGCCCATGCCCACCGGCGTGCCGTAGGCGGCATAGCTGGTGGGGTAGTTGGCGCCGCCGACGACCTCGGCCACGTCGGACACATAAATGGGCTTGCCGCCGGCGAGGCCGATGACCAGGTTGTGCACCTGATTGGCGTCCATCAACAGCGTGCCGGCCTTGACCGGATAATCGGTGTTGCGGCTGTACTCGTCACCGGCGTCAGTGGCCACGTTGGCCGCCTTCAGCGCGTTGCTCAGGTCGGTGACGGTGAGGTTGTAGGCCGCCAGCTTGCCCGGATCGAGCTTGACCAGCACCACGCGCTGCGGTGCGCCCACGGTGTACACGTCGCGCGTGCCGGGCACGGTCTTGAGCGTGGTTTCCAGAGTGCGCGCGACCTCGGACAACTGCACCGGATTGGCGTGATCCGACCACAGCGTCAACGTCATGATGGGCACGTCGTTGATGCCCATGGGCTTGATGATCGGCTGACCCACGCCGAGGCCGGGCGGCACCCAGTCAAGGTTCGAATAAACCTTGTTGTAAAGACGGATGATCGCCTCCCGGCGCGGCACGCCGACACGGAACTCGGCGGTGATCACCGCCACGCCAGGACGGCTGACCGAGTACACGTGCTTGATGCCGCGGATCTCGGAGACTTTCTGTTCAAGCGGAAACGCGACCAGATTTTCCACATCGCGCACGTCCGCGCCGGCGAACGGCACCGTGATCGTGGCCATGGTGACCTCGATCTGCGGATCTTCCTCGCGCGGGGTGATGATGACCGCGGCAAGTCCCAGCAGCAGGCCCACGATCGCCAGCAACGGGGTGATCTGCGAGGCCTGGAACGCGCGCGCGATACGCCCGGAAATGCCGAGCGGCTGGGTGCCGGCCATGCGCTCAGGCTCCCTTGTCGTTCGGCTTGCCGGCGTCGTGCTGCTTGACCAGCCAGGCCACCGCCTGCAGCGGGTTGCTGGCGATGGTCTCGCCCGGCGTCAGACCCGAGATCACCTCGACCTGATCGCCGAAATGCGCTCCCAGCCGCACCTGGCGCAATGCGATATCGCCATCGCGGACCACGTACACGCCGCTGATCTCACCCCGCTGCAGCAACGCCGAATCCGGCACCAGCAGGCGCGGTCGCGAGCCGACCATGAAAGCCACCTGCACCACCTCGCCGGGATTCAGGCCGGTATCGGCCGGCGGCAATTGCAGGCGCACGGTGAAGGTGTGCGTGGCCGGATCGGCATACGGAAACACGATGACCTTGGCCGCCTCGATGCGCTTGCGTCCGCCATCGAGCACCACCCAGGCGCGCGCGTATTTGCGAATGACATCGACATCGCTTTGCGGCACCTGCGCCTCGACGCGCAATTGGTTGAGCGAGATGCCGGCGATCAGCGGCTGCCCCGGCTGCACCGCTTCGCCGATCTGCACGAAGCGCTGAGTGACGATGCCCGCGTAGGGCGCGCGCACCACGGTGTAATCCTGACTCTGCCGCGCCGCGCGCGCGTTCTGCCGCGCGGCATCCAGCGCGGCCTTGGCCGAATCACGCGTGGCCACGACCTGGTCGTACTGGGACTTGGAGACCAGCTTGCGCGCATAGATCTGCGCGATGCGCGTGTACTGCGCCTCGGCATCGGTATAGCTCGCCTGCGCGGAACGCACTCGTGCCGCCGCGGCACGCGCCGCGGAACCTTGCTCGACATCGGTGAAGCGTGCCACCACCGCGCCCTTGGGCACGTAATCATTGACATCGAAGGGCAGCTCGACCACGCGCCCGGCGGTCTGCGCCGACAGCGTGGCGCGATTGACCGCCTGCACCGTGCCATCCCACACGCGGTCGCGCGGCGTGACCTGCTCGGCGACCGTCAGCACCGGCGGCGCGGCGTTGGCGGTCGGTGCCGGTGCTTGCGAATGGCTGCATGCGGCCAGCAACACAAGCGGCGTCACCGCGAAGCCGTGCAAAAGCCTGCGCAGGCTGGGCATGGGCACGCGCCTCAACGGAACGCGCAACCGGCCGGCAGGCCGAGCTTGCGCAACACCATCGCCAGCGGGCAGAAACCGGTGAATGCCGACTGCAGCAGATTCAGTCCGACGAAGGCCGCCAGCAGCATCCACGGCGGAGAAACCAACCAAGCCAGCAGCACGCTGATCAGAATCATGCTGCCGGCAAAGGCGAAAACAATGCGGTCGATATTCATGGCGGACGAGACTCGTGTGGTGAAGTTGAAACGGTATGCGCGCTGCCACGCGGCGGCACGGTAGACCGTGGTTGACATAGCGCTATCCGCGCGCGAAGCAAGCCCCGCGCGCCGGATCGATCAGGACTTCGGCGTGTTCTTCATGCGTTCGATACCCAGCGCCTCGAGCACGTGATTTTTCTCGGTAGCTGGCTCGCCCACGAATTCGATCTTCTTGCGCGCCAGACAGGGCTTCACCTCCAGCACCACGTCGTCGCGTTTGCGCCAGCCCACGCCCACCCATGGGTTGGAGGGTGTGAACGAAAATCCCGGGCCATCACCCATCACGGTAATGGCGTGGTCGCCACCCATCCCCGCACGCAGCTCATACGCCGCAGTCATGCCGCCGATGCCGATGCCGGCGCCCAGCACGATGCTCTTTGCCATGGTCCCTCCCGCTCTCCGGTCGTTGCGTGCGGCATCGCGCACGAGGTCCAATCCATAATATTAGATATATCTTAATTATATTTTATACATACTGTCAACCGCCCTGCCGTGCCGCACGAGAGTACCCCTGTTGCCGGCAAGCGGGCACACTATCCGCAGCAGATAACCCGCAGGAGTCGACATGACCGCGTCGCGCAGCAATCGCAACAGCGTTGCCTTGGACAACAACTTTGACTTCGAGGGCATGCAGCGCAATGCCGAGGACGCCGCGCGCCTGCTGCGCGCCCTGGCCAACCCCCAGCGCCTGCGCATCCTGTGCCTGCTGGTCGGTGGCGAGATGTCCGTCGGGAACATCAACGCGCGCATCGATCTCAGCCAGTCCGCGCTGTCACAGCACCTGGCGGTGTTGCGCGAAGAGCATCTGGTGACCACGCGTCGCGAGGCGCAAACCATCCATTACGCGTTAGTCAACGGCCCCGCGCAGGTCATCATCGAAACCCTGCACGGCATCTACTGCAGCTCCAAGAAAAGCCATGGCAACACACAGCGCGCGTGCGCGCCCTGAGCGCGCGGGTTCAGACGCAGGAAAACCCCGCGGCCAGCACGGTGGCCTGCTCGCGCTCGCGCTTGAAAGTCGCGCCAATGCGACGCATGCGCTCAAAGGAATCCACCAGCTCGCGCGCATGGCGCACCAGTTCGCGGCCCGCCGGAGTAACACGTACGCCGCCGCGGTTGCGCTCGAAACACTCCGCGCCCAGATAACCCTCCAGCTTGCGCAACTGGATGCTCAGGGTTGATTGGGTGACGTGACAACGACGCGCAGCCTCGTGAAAATTCAGGCAGTCCGCGACAGCGATCAGATAGCGGAAATCACGGATCGTCATGGGCACCTTCCTGCGGGTTTGCGGGCGCGATGCTCACACAAGCGCGCACGGCAGTCCAAGCGATTGTCGCGATGGCGGGCATAGAAATAGCCTATCCCCTTGTGCGATGCGCTTGGCGCGGACATCGACTGACGCTAGCCTCCGTGATTTGATCCACAGTGCACCGCCATGGCCGACGCGCGTCGTTATCACCGCCTGCCCTCGCCGTTTCGCATGAAGCGCGGCGGCGAATTGATCGGCGCCCACCTGGCCTACGAAACCTGGGGAACGCTGTCGCCGCATGCCGACAACGCCGTGCTCATCCTGCCCGGGCTCTCGCCCAGCGCGCACGCGGCATCCGGCCCGCATGACTCATCCGATGGCTGGTGGGAAGCGATCATCGGCTCCGGCAAGGCCATCGACACCGAACGCTGGTTTGTCATTTGCGTCAACTCGCTGGGCAGTTGCAAGGGTTCCACTGGCCCGGCCTCGCACGATCCGACCAGTGGCAGACCCTACGCCATCGAATTTCCCGAACTCACCCTGGAGGATGCCGCCAACGCCAACCAACATCTG
Source organism: Metallibacterium sp. (assembly GCF_054637675.1). Lineage (NCBI taxonomy): Bacteria > Pseudomonadati > Pseudomonadota > Gammaproteobacteria > Lysobacterales > Rhodanobacteraceae > Metallibacterium > Metallibacterium sp. The sequence continues at coordinate 27,502 of NZ_JBTSRB010000007.1, read as the reverse complement.
CTCGATGCGCTGGGCATCGCGCGCCTGGCCTGCCTGGTGGGCTGCTCGATGGGTGGCATGACCGCGCTCGCGCAGATGCTGCTGCACCCACACTGCACGCGCGCGCACATCAGCATTTCGACCGCGCCACAGGCGCAGCCATTCGCCATCGCCATTCGCTCGCTGCAACGCGAGGCCATCCGCCTTGATCCGAACTGGAACGACGGCGCCTACGACGATGCGCACTACCCCGAGGCCGGCATGCGCATCGCGCGCAAACTGGGCGTGATCACATATCGATCAGCGCTCGAGTGGAGCGGCCGCTTCAGTCGCATCCGCCTCGACAGCGGCGCGCGCGACGAAGATCCGTTTGCCTTCGAGTTCGCCGTGGAGTCGTACCTCGAAGCACACGCGCGCCGTTTCGTGCGCACCTACGACCCCAACAGTTACCTGTACCTCAGCCGCGCCAGCGATTGGTTCGACATCGCCGAATACGGTGGCGGCAGCGTGACCGCCGGGCTCAAGAGAATCCGCATCGAGAACGCGTTGGTGATCGGCGTGGATACCGATATCCTGTTTCCCATCGAGCAGCAGAAGGCGATCGCCGACGGCCTCGCCGAGGCCGGCGCCAAGGTCGATTTTGTGGCGCTGGATTCTCCACAAGGACACGACGCGTTCCTCGTCGATACCGATCGCTTCGGCGCCGAGATGCACCGTTTTCTCGACACCCTTGACACCACCGGCAGCGTCGCCCCAGCACCTGCGGAGCAGGCCCGCCATGACTGATGCAGTGAGCCCCATCTGTCAGCCACTGATCGATTGCGTCGACGCCGCGCTCGGCGCCAGCGACACCGAGGCACTGACCGCGCGTCTGCGCAACGGTCTGTGTCAGCTCATGCGCGATCAGCGCTTGCAACTGCCCGCCGCGATCCTCACCCCGCGGGGTGATCGCTATGCGCGGCGCGAGTTGTATCGCAGCACGCGCCACGCCTACAGCATCGTGGCGATGACCTGGGGACCGGGCCAGGGCACCTGCATCCACGATCACGCCGGCCTGTGGTGCGTCGAGGGCATCTGGCGGGGCCAGTTGCAGATCACCCGTTACGCGCTGCGTGCGCACGATGCCGCGGGCTGGCGCTTCGACGCCGAAACAGTCTTCATCGCCGGCACCGGTTCGGCCGGCAGCCTGATCCCGCCGCACGAGTACCACACCATCCGCAATCCCAGCAGCAGCGCGGTGGCGATCAGCCTGCACGTGTACGCAGAGCCCATCACCTGCTGCGGCGTGTACGAGCCGCAAGCCGGCGCGCCCGGCCATTACCAGCGCCGTGAACGGCAGTTGTCTCTCGACCCGATCGACTGAATACCGCATACTTCCCCGCTTGATCCGTGCCGAAGTGGCGGAATCGGTAGACGCAGCGGACTCAAAATCCGCCGGTGGCAACACTGTGAGGGTTCGAGTCCCTCCTTCGGCACCATTTGGAATTCCGGGCAGGTCCGCAGCAGTCCGGGAAACCCAGCAGAAACCTAGTAAAATGCTCACTTCCCCGTCCGGGGATATCCGCCGCAGACCGCTTACGCGGCCTGCCGTGACTTGAGTAGGGCTCTGAGTAACCCGCACGCGTGGCTTCGGAGCCCACTCAAATGCTGATCTACGAAGCTCAAGGTGTTGCACCCGCGTGAAAGTCACGGATGACAAGGGCCTATGTGTAAAAGTACCCCCGAGTCCGGCGCGGTGGCGGTTCTATCCAGTGTTACAGGTACTACGCGGGGGGTGCAATTCACCGCCGCGCTGGGGATCCTCGCCGAGATCGGCGACCTCGGGCGCTTTGAGCGCCCCCGCCCCGCCAGCTGATGGCCTAGCTCGGCATGACGCCCAGCGCCAGCACAGCTCCAGCGGCACGCGCCGGCTGGGCGGCATCACCAGACCGGCAATGGCTATGCGCGCAAGCTCTTGATCGGCGGGGCGACCTGGTCGTATCGCTATCCGGCCAAGGTCAGCCGCATCATCCAGGTGCGCCATGAAGCGCTTGCCAAGCCCATCGTCGATCGCGCCTGGGACACGCAACTGCGCCTGTGTGGTCGCCGCCTCACCCTGCACGGCAAACATCCAAACGTCGGATGAGCAACCGGGACGGGGCATGGCGTTGCCGAATTCGTGGTGACGATTGCTCTGCACTGAAGCCCTCACCCCAACTCCTCTCCCGGCGGGAGAGGGGACTTTTAGCTGCTGAACTTCGACGCGAATCAGGTCCATCAGAGCGCGTACTGGCGCGGCTTCCTGCCGTTGTTTGCTGAGGTTCGAGGCTAACCGGGTTTGGTTTTACTTATCCAAGCGCATCAAATTGCGCGGGCCAAAACCATATGGAAGAAGTTTTTCAATATCAGTTTTGCTTATCATTGTCAACGATGCGTTACTTGCAATTACTTTAACGCCGCCACCCGAGACTTGGCCTGCTTCGAGAATAATTTGCCGGCATCGCCCGCAAGGCATGACAATAGAATCCATATTGAGGTTTTCGGGCGAGAGACTTTGACCGATAACGGCTATCTCAATAATGTTGAAGTCGCCCGCCGTATTGGCTGCGCATATTGCAGCCACTTCAGCGCAAATTCCCAAGCCATAAGAAGCGTTTTCTAGGTTGGCGCCAAGATAGATCCGATTTGTTGCTGTCCTTACAGCCGCACCAACTGCAAAGTGTGAATATGGGGCATATGCATTTTTTAATGCGGAAAGCGCGCAATCCATTAATTCCTTATCTGCGGCTGATAAATTTTTACGGTTTTTCATTTTTTATTCCTTACATCATTCGTTAATAAAGAAACCTGATTCGCGATATGTCATGTCGAGTAGCGTTTAGCGACCTCGGCCTATAGACAGATTTTGATATCGCGCAGGCTCTCCCGGTTGGTCAATTGGGCACAGGCCAAGACCCGAAACTGCTCCGCGCAGCTCAGCGCACGTAGCCCTTTGTTGCTCCGTAGCGAGCCACGTTCCAGCCCAATGTCGCCGGCTGCGTCAGAACGCCCGTCAGCTGCGCGAACCGTGTCTTTCCCGTGTTCATGGCGATCTCCATGGCAAAGTCGACGAGAGTACCTGAATCAGGACAAGTCATTATACTGCGTGTGCCAAAGGTGCGTGCGAGGAACTGCGCCAACAGGCCGTTCTTTGCTGCGCTCATGTGCTATGTTGCCTCGAATCTTGCATGCTTATCCGCTCTTGATCAGCCGCGAATCTCAGCCATGAAAATTGCTCGCCAAGCGCAAGGTCGGCTCTCGGCATGGTTTGCAGAGCATCATGGCGCGCCCGTCGTGGCACCATCACGCGCAGGCGACATCGATGGTTGAAACGATACGCGGCTTCCGCCGGATAGCGCCGCGCATCCAGAAAACTGATTAGCGCTGATCTTCAGCATGGCGAGAACACCGGCACGGCGCGCAGGGCGTGCTCGGAGCGTGGTTTGCAGCGCGCAGCGGCGACCAGCAGGCGCGGAATAAGCGCTTTCAGATGAAAGCGGCGATTGAAGCGCCAGGCTGCTTCGCCAAGGTAGCGGTCGGCGTACTTGAAGAAGTGGAACGCATGATGAGTGCCATCCAGCGAGCGCTTGAGATTGCCCAGCACGATGTTGACCCAGCGTGCGCCTTCGTCCTCGCAGATGGCCTTGCGCGTGCTGGCAACGATGACGGTGTGCGCGTGATCGAGGTCGACGACGGCGCGAAACGCGCCGAGGCCATCGCTGTAAACCTCGGCACCAGGAACCAAGTGCGTTTGGCCCCACGCCTCGATCGCCTTCTTGTCGAAGGTTGGCACGGGTTCGATCACCGCGTGGCCGGGATAGCCCTCGGCATCGGTCTCCACCGCGATCAGGAACGGCCGCTTGTTTTCCGAGCCGCGCCCCGGCTTGCCGCCGGGCAGTTTGCCGCCAAGGTAAGCGTCGTCGATCTGCACGAAGCCTTCGAGCTGGCGCCCGATCTCACGATCGGCCATTGCCTGCATCAGCTTGTCCCTTGGGGACTTCCGTTGGTCGTGCTTGATGCGCCAGGCCGTGCGATAGCACACCCCGAGGTGGCGTTTGAGCGACAGCGCCGAGAGGCCGTTCTTGCTGTGCGTCAACAGGTACGACCAACGGAAGTCCCTGAGGGACAGGGCGAGGAACCACGTGGTCAGCGGCAGCTTGCTGCTGGCGAAGAGCGTGCCGCCGCGCAGACGGGTCTGTGCGTGGCAAGCACTGCACTGCCAGTAGGTTTGGTCAAAGCGCAAGCGGCTGGCATGGGCATGCCCGCAGTCGGTGCAAACGAAGTCCGATGGCCAGCGCGCGCGGCGCAGTGCGCGCGAACACGCCGCCTCGGTGCCGTCCCTTGGGGACTTCCGTTGGTCGTAGGCGGCGAGGAACTCGGTCAGCGACAATCCTGGCTGGAATTGGATGCGGTTCATGCCCTTGCGGTTTTTGCTGTTTGCAGTCATAGCGGCAACCTCGGCGGAAACGGTGGCCCAGCTTGGCCTGCGCCCGTCTCAAATCCCGCGACGTTGCCGAAGATCAGCGCTAATCAGTTCCCGAAAAGGGACTCCCCGCGATCGTACGTTGCCCTGCCGGATCGTCTGGTCGCCGCCGCTGATCGCGCATTTGATGTCTCTTGGGGACTTCCGTTGGTCGTTGTCCAGCAGGATGTTGACCCAGCGCGCACCGCGCACTTCGCAGGCGGCACGTCCGCCTGCAGTTTCCAGCACCGTACGTTGGGGACTTCTGTGGGTCGTGTGCACGTGCCCGGCGGCGGCAAAGCAACGAAAGCGGAACAAGCCGTCGCTGGCCCTTGGGGATTTCCGTGGGTCGTAGATCTGTCGGCTGGGGTGGAAGCGCGAGCGTCGGCAATCGCCGACGGCCGGGCGGCGGAACCCATGCGGCCAGCGCGCCCGGCACAAAGTGCGGTAGCACTTGGCTTCGGTGCCATACTGCTGCATGAACTCGAGCATCGGTCAACAGACACCGCTGAAACTGCACAAGATTCATCGCCGCGACACCCACCTTCGTTCTCTGAAATGGCTCATCGCCTACCGGAGCCGTCGCAAATTACTCGTCCGGCGGCTGAGGTTCGCGGCCAACCAGGTACCTTTGTTAGATTTATCGGATATTTAAATGAGCTCAAAAGAAATTAATGTTGTGACTCCGAAACAAGGCACTGCCTTGGCGCCTCGATTTAACTTGATACTTGGCGGCAATCCCAGTGCTGCAAACCTGAAGCGTTATCTGTCAGGTATTCCAAAGGTGGATGCCGTCGGATTGGAACAGCGTGCTGCTGCATTGTCGACTCGTTCGATCAAGTCAACATCAAAGCTGAAATCGCTCGACAAGATCATTGAGCTTATTGACCTGACTACACTTGAAGGCGCAGATACACCAGGTAAGATTCGATCACTTGCGGCCAAAGCAATTCGACCAGATCCCAGTGATCCCAGCACGCCCCATGTGGCGGCAGTATGCGTCTATGGAGATATGGTCCCATATGCGGTTGATTCGTTAAAATACTTTAATAAAATGCGCGATGGTAATAGCATCAAGATTGCAGCGGTCGCAACTGCGTTTCCTAGTGGTAGGGCATCCCTGAACGCTAAGATCGTAGACACTACTGAGGCCATCGCCGCAGGAGCCGACGAAATCGACATGGTCATTGACCGCGGCGCATTTTTATCGGGCCATTTTGATCAGGTTTTTGATCAGATCGCTTCGATCAAAGTTGCCTGTCGTCGCCCTGATAGTACTCATGCATGCCTCAAGGTTATTTTAGAAACGGGCGAATTGAACACTTATGACAATGTTCGCGAGGCATCCTGGCTGGCCATACTGGCGGGCGCAGATTTCATTAAAACCTCAACAGGAAAAGTATCGCCGGCGGCAACTTTACCTATGACATTGCTAATGCTGGAAGTAGTGCGGGACTGGTATAAGTTGACTGGTGAGCGAATTGGAGTAAAGCCTGCGGGCGGCATACGAAATTCAAAGGAGGCAATCCGCTACCTAGTGACAGTTGCCGAGACGGTGGGCGAAGAATGGTTACAGCCAAACCTATTCCGCTTTGGCGCTTCAAGTTTGCTGAATGACGTGCTACTTCAACGACAGAAGATGAAGACTGGCCATTACTCCGGTTCCAACTACGTAACAATCGATTAAGGCACACAACCATGACGTTTCTTGAATATGCCCCAGCCCCCGAGTCCAAGGCCATCCTTAAGCTGAAGCCTGAGTACGGATTGTTCATCGACGGAAAGTTCATCAGTGGCCATGGCAAGCCCTTTCAAACGATCTCTCCGTCAACCGAAGATCCCATCGCGACTATCTCGTGCGCGAATGAGCAGGATGTGGACGTAGCTGTTTCAGCGGCCCGTCGCTCATATGAACATATCTGGTCCAGGTTGAGTGGCGCTGTTCGAGGAAAATATCTGTTTCGCATCGCGCGACTAATTCAGGAACGATCTCGTGAATTAGCAGTAGCTGAGAGTTGGGATAACGGAAAGCCTATCAAGGAGAGTCGTGACGTCGATATTCCGCTGGTAGCGGCATGGTTTTTCTACTACGCCGGATGGGCGGATAAGCTCGATTACGCTGGACTCGGCGCAGACCCGCAGCCACTTGGCGTCGCGGCGCAAGTGATTCCATGGAATTTCCCGCTGTTGATGTTAGCATGGAAAATTGCTCCTGCACTTGCCGCTGGAAACACTGTCGTTCTTAAGCCGGCGGAGACAACACCGCTGACCGCTCTCTTATTCGCAGAAATCATGGAGCAAGCGGATATGCCGCCAGGCGTTGTGAATATTATCACCGGTGCTGGAGAGACAGGGCGCCTGTTGGTCAATCACCCGGATATCAATAAAGTAGCTTTTACCGGTTCTACAGCTGTTGGTCGGGAAATTGCGCGTGCCGTCTCTGGCACACACAAGAAACTGACTTTGGAACTGGGGGGTAAAGGCGCCAATATTGTCTTTGAAGACGCTCCGATCGATCAGGCGGTCGAAGGCATTGTTAATGGTATTTTCTTCAATCAGGGGCACGTATGTTGCGCCGGTAGTCGATTGATCGTGCAGGAAAGTATCCATGATGACTTGATCGAACGCCTTAAAAATCGGTTGTCGACATTACGCTTGGGCGATCCACTTGATAAGAACACGGACATCGGGGCGATAAATTCGTCTGAGCAGCTAGAACGGATCAAGGCGCTGTCCGCGGCCGGTGAAGTCGAAGGTGCAACGCGTTGGAGTGCTGATTGCGTAATGCCAGCAAAAGGTTTCTGGTTTCCACCGACAATCTTTACGAATGTCTCAACCAGCCATAGCGTCGCCCGTGATGAAATCTTTGGTCCAGTGCTTTCTGTCTTGACTTTCCGCACTCCAGCAGAGGCCATTACTAAAGCGAACAACACGCCTTATGGTCTGTCAGCCGGAATTTGGACGGACAAGGGCAGCAGAATCCTGGCTGTTGCCGATGAGTTGAGGGCAGGAGTGGTTTGGGCAAACACGTTCAACCGTTTTGATCCGTCCAGCCCGTTCGGGGGATACAAGGAATCTGGTTACGGCCGCGAGGGCGGTCGACATGGGTTGCTGGCTTACCTGAAATCAGGCGCGCCAGCCACTTTTAAGCGCTCCGACAAGCGAGTGCCCACGAGTGTCTCTCCTGTGAAAGCAATTCGGCGATCACGCAAGACGAAGCGGGTGGTGTGAAATGAGCCATATGATGATTCCAAAGACTTACAAACTTTATATCAATGGAGCATTTGCGCGCAGTGAATCTGGTCGAACCTATCAGGTGTTCGACAAAAACCACGTATTCGTGGCAAACGTGGCGATGGCATCGCGAAAAGACGCGCGTGATGCAGTTGTCGCCGCAAGATCCGCTTTTTCTTCCTGGTCAGGTGCGAGTGCCTATAACCGGGGACAGGTGTTATATCGTATCGCAGAAATCATGGAGGGCAGGCGCGAGCAGTTTATTGCGGAGATTCTTCAAGCCGAGGGAGGAGGCAGAGCGAATGCTGCATTGCAGGTAAACGAGACTATCGATACTTGGGTGTGGTATGCAGGATGGGCTGACAAGTACGCGCAAGTAGCTGGAAACACGAACCCGGTAACCGGCCCCTATTTCAATCTGTCAGTGACTGAGCCTACTGGTGTCGTGTCGGTCATTGCTCCCAAGCGACCCTCTCTGCTTGGATTCGCCAGCGCTGTCGCGCCAGTGTTGGTTTCCGGAAATACCGTGGTTGTCATTGCCAGCCAGCCACATCCATTACCCGCACTGAGTTTAAGTGAAGTATTGGCTACGAGTGACATCCCTAAAGGTGCAGTCAATATTTTGTCCGGTAATCCCGCGGAGATTTCACCTTGGCTTGCATCTCACGCAGACATAAATGCTATTTATCTGATTGGAGCCGGCGATCTGAACTGGGCAGACCTGCAAGCTTCAGCTGCTGAGACGCTCAAGCGGGTTGTGCCGCCCGAAGCTGGCAACGACGTTGTGTCGCGCTCTCTTGAAAGAATCCTGGCTTTCACTGAAATTAAAACAGTCTGGCACACTAAAAGTTTGAACTAGCGGACTATGGAAAAGCCCCCATTTTGTTGCGGCTAATTCATATCGATTCGGCTTTTCTTGCGACGCTTCGCAGCCCGCCGCGATGGCCCTTGACACGGGCATAGAGCTCTCTGGGGGCACGAGGCATCAGGCAAGGCAGCGTATTCCATAGATGTAGACCACTTGCAGCAGCGCTGCGCGCAGCCGCCGCTCTGGCCCCACCCCACCACATACCGCGCAGTCAGCACGCCACTCAAATTCGCTTGGATCGTGTCCACCAGCACACGCAACTCGCGAATCGGATGATCGCGCGGAACCTGATCTTCCACCGACTCATATGCACGGCCACACCGCGCATCGATCCCGCGCCTCTACGACCTGTGTCATCTATGACCACAGCGCACTCGCGGAGTTTCTCGACAATCTGCTAGTCGTCATCATTGGCCAGGAAATAATCCAGTGGTGCATGATGTTGGCTTGCGTACGCCCTCAGATAGCGCATGGTCCGCATGTAGCTCTGATAGCCTTTGCTGGCCGTCCATTCCTGCCGCATTTGCTCAGGTCCGGCAATCTTCAGCAAGCTGGTGGGTGTGTAATGCTGCGTCACGGCGGGTAGCGCGGAATCGCCGCGCAGGTGCGCCCGCAGCCAAGCAGCGCTGAGGGGCTGCCCGCTGGCACCCGCTATGCGACGCAACAACTTGCCGTCCGGACAGGCCCCGCGATTGAACGCAAGCGGCACCTGCTGCGCATGCACCGGCACGGACGCATCATCCGGATGCCGTCGCCAGATTCCGCGGATCACTGCGGCATTGCTATCCCACTGTGACATCGGTGGCAGGCCGAGGACTGCCTCCACGGTGCGGATCAGATTCACCTGCGAGTAGCGCGTGGTGACCTGGGTTTGACGCACCCAGGGGCCGAGCGCGACCGCGAAGGTCCGATGGGCATTGATATGATCGGCGCCGGATTGGGCATCGTCCTCGGTAACGAGGACCAGCATGTGTTTCCACTGCGGCGTGGTGCTCAGGTAGTGAATGATGCGAGCAGTGGCCAGGTCGTTGTTGGCGACGTAGTAGTCCGGCGTGTAGTAGCAGGGACTGCGTCCAGCGGTATGGTCGTCAGGCAGCCAGATGTAGAGAAAGTGTGGCAACTTGCCCGTATGCTGACGCATCCAGTCGATGGCAACCCGGGCCCGCTGCGTATCGAGAATCATCCGGTCCCAACCTGGGAAAGCGACCGCCAGATGCGCCTGCATCGCAGTGGAAATGGCGCCATCCTCGGTACGCGAGACAAATTCGCCAAAGTCCTCAAAGCTGACCCCGTGACGAAGCAGGTCGTTGAATAGATAGAGCCGCTCGGGATAGGCGATCCACGGATTGGTCCACTTGCCCAGAACCGACAGGTCGGTGTAGATCGCGTAGGGGTTGGCCTTGCCTCCAGGGATGCCGCCAGTACCGGTACTCAGCGAGGTAGGCACCAGCGACTGCGTCCAGCCGGGGTTGGGCAACAATCCGCGATTGGAGTAGTACTGCGGCCAGGTGCGCTGGACGAAATCGGAATCCGAAGCAGCGGTGACCCACTGGTGGGCTTGGGCGGTGACTTCACCGTCGGCATAGAAATTGTCGAACAGCGCGTCGTGCCGTGCCCACGAGAACAGGTTGGGCAATTCGCGCGGTCCGTAAAGGGCCAGTTTGCGATCAGCCCAGTGGCCTGCCGACGCAAAGTCGCCAAGATCCTCATCGAAAGTCTTGTTCTCCCGCAGGATGAAGACCACGTAATGGATGTGCTTGCGCAGATACGCCGTCGTCGTGCGGTTGTCGCGAGCCAGCGCGATGCGGTGAGCCTTGTCGAAGCCGTTATCGGCCAAGGCCACGGTGGTCAGGCGCGGCAGGTCGCGGTCGATGCGCGCATAGCTCAACCGTTGCAGCACTCCGTGCATCATGTTGCCCACCCACTGGTGCCTGAGATTGGGTCCGCTGCCGAGACCCTTGGCGGCGGTGACGTAAAGCGCATCGGGACCAGCCGCCAGACTGGTCGGATACCAGGCGGTGGGGATCAGACCGAGTTGCCGACTGCTGTGCAGATCGAACACGGCAATGTCATCGTTACCAGCGTTGGCGACGTAGAGTCTTCCGGCATGCACGGCCAGCGCATCGGGATAGCTGCCCGGCGGCGCGCCGGCCCAAGGCTCGTCATCAAAGGTGCGCACGATTTTCCGGGTGCGCGCATCGACCTCCACGGCCTCATCGAGATTGGAAGCCGTAAACACCACCCGCGAGCTGTCCGGTAAGGCAACCAGCGCGGTCGGGTGGATGCCCGGGTCCGGATTGTCCGGGCCGGTAGTCGGACCGAGGCAAACCCGGCCCAGCGGCTTGAGATTGCGCGCATCCAGCACGGTGGCTCCGCAGCCACCCCAATCACTGACTACCAGCAGACGACCATGATCGGTAAGCACCGGGGCAAAGGGATAAGATCCCGCATTCGCATACTGGATTGCACCGGTCTTCAGATCGATTCGGGCCACGGTATTACTGAGTAGACCGGTGACGTAAGCATGCCGGTCGTCGCGGCCGATCGTCACGCCATCCGGGTAGAAGCGATAGGCGCGACCCCGCGAGCCCTGGTACCGGTATGGATACTGCGTTTTAGGAAACGGATGGAAGGCGAGCCAATAGCGCCGAAGCACCTGCATACTGTTGGAGGCTGGCTGCAGGGCAACGAGCACGTCGCTACTGCCGCCCGCTGCGTACAGGCGTCCGTCTGCGCCCGCCGCCAGGCCCTGGAAGAAGTTCTGCCGTCCAATCCGGGTTACGTCTACCGCGACTTCAGTGGCTTTCGCAGCCACCCTGCCTTTGAACCCCTGCACCTGGGCCAGCCTGTGCAGGTCACGTGCGTCATAGCTTGTCACCGTCTGAATGCGAGTCGCTCCGTCGGCGAGGACATCAACCATCCCCTGATCGACCACCACGGCGGTAGCGAAGTTGGGGGTTCCTGCGAGTAGCCCGACCGGACTGATCCGGCGCCCGGTGGCGATGACATGGGTGATTGCCGGCAGATCGGCCAACCGACCGTGCAAGACCTTATCAACAGCGATCTCCGGAACGCCGCTCTGCGCATGGCGAACCCTGGGGGTGGCAGAAACCGCCGGACCGCAGACCAGAAGAAAAACCACGCCGCCGGCAAGACGGCACCAGGACCACCAAGAGAAACGAACCATGCGAAACCATCCGCAAGTATGGGAACGGGAAATCGAGGCGTATTCCGATTGGATCCGAATACGAATGTCCCACCGCTTTATATGATTTTAAGCCGCGTTGCGACAATAAAGCAATGCAAGCACGGGATGTCCGCCTCTACCCACACCCGTATCGGCATTAACTTCACGCATAACCTGCGGCTGTTGGCGACAATGGGGCGTCTGCAGCAACAGGCGCACGCGAGTGGATGAGGTCAGGGCCTGAGGTTTCTCCTCCTCGTTGAGGTTCGACGCGAGACCGGCACGGTGTAGGATGCACTCTGCTGAGTTCACTCTCATCCACGGCGCAGTGCGAGTCGCGCTGTTCGCGATGTTGTTCGCTACACTAATTCCTTTCGCATGCGGCATAATGACCGCCTGCCGTGAATGGCTGCGGCTTGCGGGCCATGCTGCACCGGAGGCTATCGATGTTTGTTCCCTCTACCTTTGCTGTCGCGCTGCTGATGACGATTCTGAGCACGATCTGCTGGGGCTCGTTCGCGAATACGTTCAAGGGCACGCGAAACTATCGGTTCGAGCTGTACTACTGGGACTATGCGCTGGGAATTTTTTTGATCGCGCTGGTGCTGGCGTTCACGATGGGCAGCTATGCGGGTGGGCCAAAGGCATTTCTTGCGAATGTGCACTCGGCCGATGATGTGAATCTGCTGTATGCGGCACTGGGCGGATTCATATTCAATATTGCGAATGTGCTGCTGATCGCGGGGATTGAGATCGTCGGGCTGGCCGTGGCGTTTCCGATCTCGATTGGAATTGCGTTGGTGGAAGGCGTGGTGCTGAGCTATGCGGTACAACCGCGCGGTAATGCGACGCTGCTGGGGCTGGGCGTGCTGATGGCCCTGGTGGCCGTGGTGCTGGTGGGAAAAGCGTATGGGGCGCTGCGCTCGGGCGCGAAGGCGGTGTCGCGGAAGGGCGTGGTGGTGTGCGTGGTGTCGGGATTGTTGATGGGGGTCTTTGCGCCGTTTGTGACGCGCGCAATGACCCATGGGCACACGCTGACACCGTATACGACCGCGGTCTTCCTGACGTTTGGCGCGTTCGTGTGCTGCTTCTTTTTCAACACGATGTTGATGCGGAGGCCGATTGTCGGCAGCCCGGTGGCGGCAGGGGACTACTTTCGCGCGCCGGCTCGATATCATGCGCTGGGCCTGCTGGGCGGAGCGATCTGGGGGCTTGGAACGGTGTTTAATTTTGTGGCCGCGAGCCTGGTGGGTGTGGCGATCTCATATGCGATCGGGCAGGCGTCGCCGATGGTGGCGTGTTTGTGGGGGGTGTTTGTTTGGAAGGAATTTCGTGGAGCGAATGCGCGCGCGAAGGGGTATCTTGCAGCGATGTTTGTTTCGTATCTGATGGCGCTGGTGCTGATTGCACGCGCTTATGCTGGGTAGTTTGGACGAGAGAAATGGACCGAATGGGAAAGAAGATCGTGGTGCTGGGGAGCTATGTGGCCGATGTGGCGTTTCGTGCGGCACGTCTGCCGGCGTGGGGCGAAACGCTGATGGGCAGCGGCTTTGCGCTGGGGCCGGGAGGCAAGGGGTCGAACCAGGCGGTGGCGGCGGCGCGCGCGGGCGCGTCGGTGCAGATGATCTCGCGGCTGGGCGATGATGCGTTTGGAAGGCTGGCGCGCGAGACGTGGGCGGCGGATGGGATCGATGCGTCGCTGGTGGGGAGCTGCGATGTGGCGACGGGTGCGGCGGCGATTTTGATCGATGAGGCGCGCGGGGAGAACGCAATTATTGTGGTGCCGGGGGCGTGCTTTACGCTGACGGCGGCGGATGTGGACGCTGCGGGTGAGGCAATTCGGTCGGCGGGGGTGTTGCTGACGCAGTTGGAATTGCCGCTGGGGACGGTGGAGCGCGGGCTGCGGCTGGCGCGTGCGGCGGGCGTGCTGACGATCTTGAATCCGGCGCCGGCGCAGGCGCTGGGCGATGAGATGTTGAGGCTGGTGGATTTTCTGATTCCGAATGAGAGCGAGGCCGCACTGCTGACAGGGCAGCCGGTGGAAAGTGTGGCGCAGGCGGAGAGCGCGGCCTGGGCGCTGCGGCGGCGGGGGGCTCGGTGCGTGATTGTGACGCTGGGAGCGCGGGGTGCGCTGGTGTGCGCGGAGGGCGCGACGAAGGCGTTGCTGGTGGGGGCGTTCAATGCAGGAGCGGTGGTGGAGACGACCGGTGCGGGCGATGCGTTTTGCGGAGGGTTCGCGGCGGCGCTGAGCGCGGGGCGGCCGGTGCTAGAGGCAGCGCGGTTTGGGTGCGCGACGGCGGGAATCTCGGTGACGCGCGCAGGGACCGCGCCGTCGATGCCGCGGAGGGAAGAGATCGAGGCGCTGCTGGGCGTGGGATAGATTGCGGGGTGGGTCCGGTCTTGCGCGGTTGGCACTCCAAGTCTTGCGGAGGGCAGTTCACCGCCGCGCTGGGTATCCGCGCCTAAATCGCGACCTCGGGCGCTTTGAGAGCGCCCCTGCCAGTTGATGGCCTGGCTCGGCATGACGCCCAGCCCGCGAATACAGCTCCTCCAGTAACCGCCGTCAGGGGCATCACCAAGGCCGGCAACGGCCATGCGTAGAGGCGATGCACAGCGATAGCGTGGTGATGGACATGCCAACCGCGTCCGAAGCTGTTCGGCCTGCACCACAGGCCGGATACAAGACTGCAGCCCAACCTGCTTACCCAGCACGCGCCGAAATCACTCGATCTCCTGGGGGTGGCAATATATAAATTTTCTCTAATCTAAAGCGGTCAGGCGGCTATACAGCTCGGATCTGCGGTCACGAAAGAACTGCCAGCGGTTGCGTATCTCGGCCACCATGTCCATGTCCATCTCGTGCACCAGCAGCTCGTCCTTGTCGCGGCTCGCGATCGCCTCGATCTGGCCACGGGGATTGACGAAGTAGCTCTGGCCGTAGAATTCGCCGATGTCCCATGGCTTCTCCCGGCCGACGCGGTTGATCGCACCGATCCAACAGCCGTTGGCGGCCGCCGATGCCGGCTGCTCGAGCTTCCACAGGTATTCGGACAGACCCGCGACCGTCGCCGACGGATTGACGATGTACTCCGCGCCGTTCAGCGCCAGCGCGCGCCAGCCCTCGGGGAAGTGGCGGTCGTAGCAGATGTACACGCCGAGTTTGCAGTAGCGCGTCTTGAACACCGGCCAGTCCGAGGCGCCCGGCTTGAAGAAGAACTTCTCCCAGAAGCCCGCCACCTGCGGGATGTGGGTCTTGCGGTACTTGCCGAGATAACTGCCGTCGGCGTCGATTACCGCCGCCGTGTTGTAATAGACGCCGGCCACGGGATCAGCCTCGTAGATCGGCACCACGATCACCATCCCGTACTTCTTCGCGTAGGCCTGCATCTCCTCGGTGGTCGGCCCCGGTATGGACTCGGCGGCGGCGTACCACTTGACGTCCTGGCTGGGACAGAAATAGGGCTGAGTGAAGACCTCCTGGAAGCAAAGCACCTGAACACCACGCTCGCCCGCCTGCTCGATGAGCGGGCGGTGTGCTGCCAGCATGGCTTCGCGGATCCTCGCCGGCGATTCGGCAGTATCCGCCTTCAGCGCCATCTGTATCAGACCACCACGCAGCTTTGCCATTGTTCATCTCCCGGAGTGATTATGCCTTCGCAACCTCATCCGCCGCCCGGAACGAAGCTCCCCGGCGACTCTCGTCAGCGCAGCCTTCAGCGCATCACGGCAGTCGGCTTCGCCAGCTTCGCCTTGCGGTCGAGCGCGGCAAATACCGGGCCGAAGGGCGGACGCTTCAAATACCGCCCAGCGCCGCGCTCGGCGCGCAGCTCCCCGCGCGCATAGACAACCTTGCCATGGCTCACGGTGTACATCGGCACGCCCGTCACGCTGCGGCCCTCGAATACGTTGTAGTCGACGCGCGAATGCTGCGTCTTCACGGACAGCGTGCGCGTCGCGTTTGGATCCCAGAGAACCAGATCGGCGTCGGCTCCGGGGGCGACGACCCCCTTGCGCGGATACAGATTGAAGATCCTCGCCGCGTTCGTCGAGGTGACCGCGACGAACTCCCCGGGTGTCAGCCGCCCGGTGTTCACGCCCGTCTCCCACAGCACCATCATCCGCTCCTCGATACCGCCGCAGCCGTTAGGGATCTTGCGGAAGTCCTGCAGACCGGCCGCCTTCTGCTCCGCGCAGAACACGCAGTGGTCGGTCGCCGTGGTCTGCAGACTCCCGGACTGCAGCGCGTCCCACAGCACATCCTGGTTGCGCTTGTCCCGAAACGGCGGGCTCATCACGTGGGCCGCCGCTGCCGCAATGTCCGGGTTGCGATACACGCTCTCATCGATCACCAGATGCCCGGCCAGGGCCTCGCCGAAGACCCGCTGGCCGCGCGCGCGCGCGCGCGCGATCGCTTCGGCGGACTCCGCGCACGACACGTGCACGACGTAGAGCGGCACATTGAGCACGTTGGCGATAGCGATTGCACGCTGCGCCGCCTCGCCTTCCACGGCCGGCGGACGGGATAACGGATGGCCCTCCGGACCGCGGATGCCCCGTTCGAAGATTTGCTTCTGCAGCTGGAAGACCAGCTCGCCGTTCTCGGCGTGCACGGTCGGCATCGCCCCGAGCTCGAGCGCGCGCGAGAAACTGTTCACCAGCGTCTCGTCATCCGCCATGATGGCGTTCTTGTACGCCATGAAATGCTTGAAGCTGTTCACGCCCTCCTGCCGCACCAGCGTGCCCATGTCGGCGTGCACCTGCTCGGACCACCACGTGACGGCCACGTGAAAGCCGTAATCGGCGGCGGCCTTCTCCGCCCAGCCGCGCCATTTCTGGTAGGCGACGAGCAGCGGCTCCTTCGGGTCGGGAATGACGAAATCGATGATGCTGGTCGTTCCACCGGCAAGCCCCGCGGCCGTGCCGCTGTAGAAGTCATCGACCGCCACCGTGCCCATGAAGGGCAGTTGCATGTGCGTGTGCGGATCGATGCCGCCCGGCATGGCGAGCAGGCCGCCGGCGTCCAGCACCTCGGCGCCCGCCGGCGCCTCGAGGTTCGCCCCCACCGCGGTGATGAGCCCCTCCGCACACAACACATCGGCACGCCGGGCGTAATCGGCGTTGACCACCGTTGCACCCCGAATCAGTAATGCGCCCATCGCAGCCCACCTCCGCACAACATCAACACGTCAATGACGAGCCGCCGGCCGGCTCTGCGCCGCTCGCACCCCGCCGTCAAAGTCATGGTCTGTGGCCGCACTCAATGATTCGACGGGAAACTGAACGCGGTCCCCTCACGGCTGCCGGCCGACGGCCAGCGTTGCGTGATCGTTTTTCGCCGGGTGTAGAAGCGCACCGCGTCCGGACCATACGCGTGCAGGTCACCGAACAGCGAGCGCTTCCAGCCGCCGAAGGAATGGTAGGCCACGGGCACCGGCAGCGGCACGTTGACACCGACCATGCCGACCTGGATCGCGTCGGTGAAATGCCGCGCCATCTCCCCGTCGCGAGTGAAGATGCAGGTGCCGTTGCCGTAGGGATGGGCGTCGATCAGCGCCATCGCATCACCGAGGGTCGGGACGCGCACCACGCACAGCACCGGTCCGAAGATCTCTTCCCGGTAGATCACCATGCCGGGCTCGACGTGATCGAACAGGCACGGGCCCAGGAAAAAGCCGTGCGGACGGTCGGGCACCGCGAGCGTGCGCCCGTCCACCACCAGTTCCGCGCCCTCGGCCACGCCCCGCTCGATGTAGCCGCGAACCTTCTCCAGCTGCTCCCGGGTGACGAGCGGCCCCATGTCGCAGTGGCTGTCGGTGCCCGCGCAGGTCTTGATCCGCGCCATCTCGGTCTTCAGCCCCGCCACGAGCGCGCTGGCGGTCTCATCCCCGACCGCCACCGCGACGGAGATCGCCATGCAGCGCTCGCCGCAGGTGCCGAATGCGGCACCGATGAGCGAGCGCACGGTCCCCGGCAGGTCCGCATCCGGCATGACCACCGCGTGATTCTTGGCGCCGCCGAGGGCCTGCACGCGCTTGCCCTGTGCGCAGCCGCGCGCATAGACGTACTCGGCGATCGGCGTCGAGCCGACAAAACTCACCGCCTGCACCCGCGGGTCCGCGAGCAGCGCATCGACCGCCTCCTTGTCCCCGTTCACCACGTTGAGCACGCCCGCGGGCAGACCCGCCTTGTGCGCGAGTTCAGCCACGTAGAGCGCCGCGCTCGGATCCCGCTCGGAGGGCTTGAGGACGAAGGTGTTGCCGCAGGCGACCGCCATGGGCCACATCCACAGCGGCACCATGGCGGGGAAATTGAACGGCGTGATGCCGGCGCACACCCCGAGCGGCTGGAACTCGCTCCACGTGTCGATGCCCGGGCCGACGCCGCGGCTGTGCTCGCCCTTGAGCAGCTGCGGCACGTACGTCGCGAACTCGACGTTCTCGATGCCCCGCTGCAGCTCGCCCAGGCTATCGGCGAGGGATTTGCCCTGCTCGGCCGTCACCAGCGCGCACACGGTGTCCTTGCTCTCCTCGAGCAGGTTCTGCAGCCGGGCCAACACGCGCGCGCGCTTTGCCGGCGCGGTCGCGCGCCACGCCGGGAATGCCTCCCGGGCGGCGCTGATGGCCGTTGCCACGGTGTTCGTGTCCGCCAAGAGAACCTGCCGGGCCACCTCGCCGCTCGCAGGGTCATAGACCGGCGCCGTGCGGCTGCCGCCGGCGACGCGCCGGCCCGCGATGAGGTGGTCCACCGTGTGCCCCGCGGCGTGCGCGGCGGCCGGTTTGAGTGAGAGTGTCGATGACATGGTTTCAGCCAGTGTGGTTGAGCGTTTCGCCTAAAGCATCGACCAGATGGTCGAGTTCAGCCGTGGTACTGATGAACGGCGGCGCCAGTTGGATCGTGGCACCGCCGTAGCGTACGTAGAAGCCCTTCTCGAACATCGCCATCGCGACCTCGAACGGGCGCCGCGCCGGCTCGCCGGGCATGGCCTCCAGGGTGAACCCCGCGGCCAGTCCATAGTTGCGGATGTCCAGGACATGCCGGGCGCCGCGCAACCCGTGCACTGCGTTCTCGAAGTACGGCGCGAGCTTGTGCACCCGCTCCGGCACGTGGTCGCGCTCCAGCAGATCGATCGTGGCGATGCCGGCCGCGCAGGCCACAGGGTGCGCCGAGTAGGTGTAGCCGTGCGGCAGCTCGAGCAGGTATTCCTGACCGCCTGCTTTCATGAAAGTATCGTAGATTTCCTTCTTCACCACGACGCCGCTCAGGGGCTGGGTGCCGTTGGTGCTCTGTTTGGCGAAGGTCATCAGATCCGGCGTGACGCCGAAGGCCTCCGCGCCCGTCCAGGCGCCGCAGCGCCCGAAACCGGTGATCACCTCATCGAAGATCAGCAGAATATTGTGCTCGGTGCAGATCTCGCGCAGCCGCGCCAGATAGCCGCGTGGGGGCACGATGACGCCCGCGGACCCGGAGAACGGCTCGACAATTACCGCGGCGATGGTCGAGGCGTCATGCAGCCTGATCAGGCTGAGGAGCGAGTCGGCGAGCTCGGCGCCCCCCGCGGGTGGTTCACCGCGGAAGAAAGAGCCGGCCGGGGGCTGCAGGTCCGGGAGGTGATCCGATTCGACGCCCTGACCGAAGAGCTTGCGGTTGGCCACTATGCCGCCCACCGAAATGCCGCCGAAATTGACGCCGTGGTAGCCCTGCATGCGCCCGATGAGGCGCGTCTTGCCCCCCTGCCCCCTGACGCGCCAATACGCGCGGGCAATCTTCAAAGAGGTGTCCACGGCATCCGAGCCCGACCCGCCGCAAAACATCACGTGATCGAGGCCCGCGGGCATGTGCGCGACGATCCGGTTGGCGAGATCGAACGACAGCGGGTGTCCGAACTGGAACGCCGGGGCGTAATCGAGCCTCGCGATCTGACGGCTCACCGCCTCGACGATCTCCTGGCGCGCGTGACCGAGACCCGTGCACCACAGCCCCGAGAGGCCGTCGAAAATCTTGCGCCCGTGCATGTCGGTGTAATACGCGCCCGTGGCCTCAGCGAACAGGCGCGGCGCGGCCTTGAACTGCCGGTTCGCCGTGAACGGCATCCAGTGCGCTTCAAGCCGTGCGGCGTCCGCGGACGGCGCGCTCTCGCGAAGAGTTGCTCGGGGATTTGCCATCGCTTGTACTCCAGATGCTCCAGACACCAACATGCTCACAACATGACAGAATCGTCGACGCGTTCAGTTTACAAACTCTGCAAACTCAGTCGCAAAGCCGCATCGCGCGCGGCCTCATGACAATCCGCAGCCGCGCAGGATGAGCGACATGACGTGCTGCGTAGCCCTCGCCTGCGCCGCGCGGTCGAGGCTCGCGCAGCCGAGCACGGCGCAGATCTGCACTTCGAAGTCCGCGTACGTCTGGGTCGCCGCCCAGATCGTGAAGAAGAGGTGGCTGCTGTCGACCGGCGCCATGCGCCCCTCGGCAATCCACTGATCGATCACCGCGACCTTGCGGCGCATCAACGGACGCAGCGTGCGCACCAGCGTCGTGCGCAGCTCGGGCGCGCCGTGCAGCAGTTCGTTGGCCCACACCCGCGAGGCGTACGGGCGCGCGAAGGACAGGCGCATCTTCTCGCGGATATACCGCTCAAGCGCCTCGCGCGGCTCGGCGGTGGCGACGATGCAGTCCGCCGGCTCCAGCCACTCGTGCAGCGTCCGCTCGAGCACCGCGCGGTACAACGCCTTCTTGCTTCCGAAATAATAGTGCAGGTTGGGCTTGGGGAGCCCGACCGCCTTGGCGATCTCGGCCATGGTCGCCCCGCCGAAGCCGGCACCCGCGAACACACGTTCGGCGGCCTGGATGATGGCGGTCTCGTGGGCCACGCGCTTGCGCCACGGCTGCGCGCCGCCCTTCTCTGCGCTGCGCGGGCCAGCGGCCTCGCGCAGCGTCGCCACGGCGTCGGCCCGCTTCGCGCGCGACCGGGTCGCGGCGCGGCGCGGTTGCGGATCCGGCCTCGCGGCGGCCATCAGGCGCCGCTCCGCAGCGGATTGTTCGGATGTTGTGTCCATTCGAGCGCGGCACCGCTCACCGCCTGGCCCGTGCGCCGGTCGATTTCCCCCGGCGCAAGCTCGCGCAGCGTGATGCACCCCGGCACCGGACAGACGTTGACACACAAGTTGCAGCCCACGCACTCCTCTTCCTTCACCTCGAAGTGGCGCCGTCCGTCGCGCTGCGCCGTGATCGCCTGGTGCGCGGTGTCCTCGCAGGCAATGTGACACCGCCCGCATTGAATGCACAGATCCTGATTGATCACGGCCTTGGAGACGCGATTGAGGTCGAGGTAGCGCCACTCCGTCACGCTCGGCAACGCGCGGCCGCGCAGCGCCTCGACGCTCGCCAATCCCTTCGCATCGAGGTAGGTCGCGAGCCCGCTGATCATTTCCTGGACGATCTTGAAGCCGAACACCATCGCCGCGGTGCACACCTGCACGGAGCCTGCGCCGAGGGCGATGAACTCGAGCGCATCGCGCCAACTTCCGATGCCGCCGATCCCCGAGACCGGAAGCCCCGCGGTCTCGGGGTCGCGGGCGATCTCCGCGACCATGTGCAGCGCCATCGGCCGCACCGCAGGTCCGCAATAACCGCCGTGCGTTCCCCTGCCGCCGACCTCCGGGCTCATCCGCAGGGTGTCCGGATCGACGCCCATGATGGAGTTGACGGTATTAATGAGGGAGACCGCGTCGGCGCCACCGGCCTTGGCTGCGCGCGCCGGAAAGCGGATATCGGTGACATTGGGCGTCAGCTTGACGATCACGGGCAGGCGCGTGTAGCGCTTGCACCAGGCTGTCACCATCTGGATGTACTCGGGAACCTGCCCCACCGCCGAGCCCATGCCCCGCTCGCTCATGCCGTGCGGACAGCCGAAGTTGAGCTCGATGCCGTCGCAGCCGGTGTCCTCCACGCGCGGCAGAATCGCCTTCCACGACTCCTCCCTGCACGGCACCATGATGGACACGACCACGGCGCGCTCCGGCCAGCGGCGCTTGACCGCGGCGATCTCCGCAAGGTTGGTCTCGAGCTCCCGGTCGGTGATGAGCTCGATGTTGTTGAAGCCGATGAGACTGCGGTCCGCGGCGAGCAGCGCGCCGTAGCGCGGGCCGCTCACGTTGACCACCGGCGGGCCGGCCTCCGCCAGGGTCTTCCACACCACCCCGCCCCAACCCGCCTCGAACGCGCGCTCGACGTTGTAAGCCTTGTCGGTGGGTGGCGCGGAGGCCAGCCAGAACGGGTTCGGGCTGCGGATGCCGCAGAAGTCGATGTCTAATCGGGCCATGGAATTCTCCGGATCACTGCTCGGGGCGGCTGCGCTCGCCGCGCAGTTGCCGGTCGATGTCGCGCGCGGCGCGCAGACCGTGGGCCACCGCCTCGACCGTCAGATCCTGCCCCCCGGCGATGCAGTCCCCGCCGGCCCAGACGTTCGCGATGCTGGTGCGGCCGGACTCGTCGGCCGCGATCCGGCCGTCGCGCTGCGCCAGTTTGCACTCGGCCAGCACCCGGCCGTCGAGCCGCTGCCCGATCGCCTTCAGGACCATGTCCGCCTCGAGCACGAGCTCTTCGCCAGCCGGCACGAGCCGCTCGCCCTCGAGCCGCTGGCGCGCGAAGCGCACAGCACGAGCGCTGCCGCCCTCGCCGAGCACTTCCACGGGTGCAAGCCAGTGAAGAATGCCGACACCCTGGGTCAGCGCCAGCTCCTGCTCGTGGCGCGAGGCACGCATGTGCTGCGGCCCGCGCCGGTAGACAATGGTGACGCTTTCGGCGCCGAGCAATTTCGACTGCACGCCCGCATCAATGGCGGTCATGCCGCCGCCGATCACGAGCACGCGCCGCCCCACGGGCAGCGTGCCGAGATCCTGTGCCTGGCGCAGCGTGCCGATGAACTCCACCGCATCAACGACGCCCTCGAGCGCCTCGCCGGGGACACCTAACTGTTGGGTATTGCCGAGTCCCACACCAAGGAACACTGCATCGTATTCGCGGCGCAGCGCTTCGAACTGCGCGGCGCTCGCGAGGCGCCAGCCGCTGCGCAGCGTGATGCCTCCGATCGCGAGCAGCCACTCCACCTCGCGCTGCGCAAAGCCGCCGGCGACCTTGTACGCGGCGACGCCGTATTCGTTGAGGCCACCCGCCTTGGGCTTCGCATCGAACAGCGCAACAGCATGCCCCTCGCGGGCGAGCGCATGCGCGCACGCCAGACCCGCCGGTCCCGCGCCGATCACCGCCACGCGCCGGCCACTCGCCGGGGCGCGCGTGAAGATCTGCGGCTGCGCGCTCGCCATGAGCGCATCGACCGCGAAGCGCTGCAGCCGGCCGATGGCGACCGGCTGTCCCTGCTGGGTGTTGCGCACACAGACCTGCTCGCACAACACCTCGGTGGGGCAATCCCGCGCGCAGGAGCCGCCGAGGGGATTCGACTCGAGAATCGACTCAGCCGCGCCGCGCGCATTGCCCTCGGCGATGCGCCGGATGAACGAGGAAACATCGATGTGGGTCGGGCAGGCTTGCATGCACGGCGCATCGAAGCAGTACAGACACCGGTTCGCCTCGAGCAGCGCCTGCGCCTCGGTGAGCGGCGCAGCGCGATCGGCGAAGTGAGCGGCATACGTCTGCGGCGACAGACGGCCCGGGCGAATGTCCGCTCGACGCGGCTCACTCATTGCACTCCCCCAAGATACAGAGACAGATCCGCAGCATACCTACTTTTGACCATTTGGTCAAGTATGCGCCGCCGCCCGCGCGCCGGCCCGCGCAGCTCGAAACGCCGCGCAGAAACGTGCGTGCGCCGCGCGCGGTGCGCGCCAGTTCGCGCATCGGGCTGCACGGGGAACTCACCGGACTCAGCCGCATCTGGCGTGTCCGGGCTGCCGCAGATATTCCGCGGCCGGAACCTGTGCGCGGCGCGCGGCGAGTCGCATGCCGGCGGCGTAGGCCGCTGCCGAGAGGCCGAGCGCGACGAACCACGCGTAGCGGTACAGGTGCGTGAATACGGCGCCTGGTTGCGGAAAGGTCCGCGGCAGCGAGGCGTGCAGAAAGCCCGGCAGGCACGGCAGAACCCCGATCAGGAAGGCGCCCACCGCGATGGGGTTCCAGCCGCGCCAGTAGTAATAGCGGCTGTCCAATCACCCGCCGTCGGATGTGGTAGTAATCCACGATCAGGATGCCCGTCACCGCCCCGAGCAGCGCCGAGTAGCCGACGAGCCAGGTGAGGATGTAGCCGTGCGTGCTCGAGAGGATCTTCCACGGCATGATCGCCGCCGCCACGACCGCCGTGATATAGCCGCCCGTCTTGTAGTGGTCAGCGTCGTCTGATGGCGATAGGCGCGGCACTGGTAGCACACCCGGCCTGCGCGACGAGGCGCTTTTCAACCGCCGCAGGCGGATCAACTGGGCGCGGGGCCGGCCAGCGCACTCGGGGCAGCGAAACCTCTTCGGCCAACGCGCCCGGTACAGCGCCCGGCAGCACCTAGCCTCGGTGCCGTACTGCTGGATGAGGCGATTCATCAACCGCCGCAGGCGGGTCACTGCGCCATCGACAACCCCGGCTGAGGCGCTTTCCAACCGTCACAGGCGGGTCAACTACACCGGGTTCATGGCCATGACGGCTCTCCGCCTCGTAACATGCCTCCAAGGCTGCGCTACACATGTCTCAGATCACGCGACAGGCGGCTGAGCGGCGTCGCTGATCAGGCTTGGCGATGGGGTAACCCTCGTTCGATCAATGGGTTGCACGCGACCCGCGCGCATCAATGGATTCGACAAGTGGGTAATCAGGTGGCGGCATTCGCTTTTTCATATTACGGAAAAATTACCTGTTATTTACGTTATATATACTTTTGGCGATGGGTGTAGTTTGCGCCATTTTATATGGTAGAAAGCAGCACAGCATAATTGACCAAATGGTCAAAAGTAGGCTTCTGCCAAGGGTCGAGTTTATGTCGCTGCAGATACCGAAGCCAAATACCACTCCGCTTGTACCAAGCGCGCTGGACGGTCGGCTTGCGCTGCCCGACCTGTGGGGGATCGTGCGCGCTCGCAAGCTTGACCCGCCGCCCGCGGCGGTTGAGAAGCGCCTCGCCGTGGCCCGCAGATCTACGGCCCGTGCCGCGCATGCCGCCATCCGACGCCCTTGCTCAGCAGTCCCCAAGGGACGGTGCTGGTGGAGACTTGAAGTGCGCCGCGCCGCCTGCGCAGTGCGCAGTGCGCGCCATGATGCTCTGCAAGTCGTGCGCAAGCCGTGCCGAGAGCCGACCTTGCGCTTGGCGAGCAATTTTCTGAGATTGGGGGCCGATCAGGTATCAAAGTGATAGCGCCTCAGGTGGACCCGGAGGCTGGAGGACGATCCGGGTTCTGTTTGATCACACTTCTGGAGAACTCCTATGCGGAATTTCAAATTCTCACCGATTTTCTGTGCACTGATTGGCGCCGGTGCGGTGGCCTTTTTGCCAGCCTGCGCACAAGCGCAGACCCCGCCTGCCCCGCACGGCAGCACCAGCAAGCCTAAGCACGTGGAGAAACTCACCAAGATCGAAGTGATCGCCCGCGAGCTGACGATTACGCGCATTCCGATGAGATCGGCCTACAGCGTGTCGATTATCGGTCCTTCAGCGATCCGGTTTGCCTCGCCGATGCTCGACGTGCAAAACCTGCTGCAGCGCACCCCCTCGATCAACGTACGTACGCCCGCGCCGAATGGTGTGCGCACCAACATCACCTTCCGCTCGTTCAACAGCGGCCAGTTTTCGGAAACCTTCGCGGGCGTGCCCATCAACGGCGTGTTCAATGGCGGCACCACCAATGCGGCCTCCGACCGCAACTCCATTCCGTTGACACTCAACAACATCAGCAGTGTGAACGTTTACCGTGGCATCAACAACCCCGCGGTGAACGCGTACAACTCGCTGGGTGGCACCATCGCCTTTGAACCGCGCCAACCCGGACCCAAGCCGGATGCCTCGGTCACCATGGGGGGTGGCAGCTTCAGCACCTGGTTCTATGGAATTACCGCCAATACGGGCAGCATTGCTGGCGTGCGCAGCCTGATCAGCATTAATCACAATACCAGCGCCGGTTGGCAGGCCAACTCGGGCAACCGCAACCTCAATATCAATTACTCCGGCGTGCTGCCCTATGCCGATGACGCGGGCGAGCTCTATGCCTACGCGATCTACAACAAAAACACGGGCTTCACCCCGCACTCCATCCCGGTGCCACTACTCCAGCAATTCGGCTATAGCTATGGTTGGCCTCTGAACTACAGCAACAGCTACAACAGGGATCACTCGGGCACCTACATTATCGGCGACAAGATGCAGGTCAACAAGGTATTTTCGTTCAACGCCAGGTTCTATGCACGCGACAACGTCTACAACCGTGTCTCCTATGCCAATCCGGCGTTCATCCAGAGCGCGACGCAGCCGTACTTCTTGCCCAATACGCCGAACCTGCCGCCATTCTGGATTCCAAATTATTTTTATCCAGGTTACCCAGGTTATCCAAACGGCCCCACTTACAACCCGGTCACCCTGTTCGGTCCCCCTAACGCGCTCGGGGGTTATCCGGGCATGGCCTATCACACCTACATGAATAGCACCCAACAGACCGGCTTCATACCGCATTTCACGTTGAAGCTGCCGCACAATCTGGTGCAGTTCGGCGGTGCGTATTCGCATACCAAGCTGTTTTCGGCCGAATTCTGGTACGGCGCCAATCCCATGCCGTTGGTCAATGGCTACAACGATGCCTGGTGGGAAAACGACTGGCGCACTCTGGGATCAGCGTTCGTGCAGGACCAGATCAGCCTGTTCGGCGGCAAGGTGCACGTCACGCCAGGCCTGAAGTACCTGTACTCCAGGACCTATGATGAAGATCAAATCGGCTTCTTCTACCCCATCACCGGCGCCGTATCCGACTCCGAGCACTTCGTCTCGCCGACGCTGGGCATCAACTGGCGCCCGATACGCCACGTCAGTTTGTATGCCGCGTGGGGCGAGAACATGAAGTTCCCGAATATCGGCGCGTACTATGGCAACATTGGCCAGACGAATGCCCTCGGACAGTACGTCGTCGTGCCGCTCAATGTGAAGCCCGAATACGTGCGCGATTTCGAGGTCGGGGCGCGTTATGAGGCACACGGATTCCAGGGTTCGCTGAACGGGTATCGCGAGAACTTCACCAACACCTTCATCTCCGTGACCAACCCCGTTAGCCAATTGACAACAACAGTCAATGGCGGCAAGTCGACTTACTCGGGTATCGAACTCGACGCTCAGCAAACCCTGCACACCACCGACTACGGCGACTTCAGCCTTTTCGGCAACTTGTCCTTGAACAAGGCTTACTTCAGTTCCAGCTTTAACTATTTCGGCACACAGGTCAATCCCGGAATGCCTTTGGCCAACGTACCCCGGCATCTGGCCAACCTCGGTGTGGGCTGGAAACGGGGAAGTTGGCGCGCGAGTATGAATCTGCACTACGCGAGTTCGCAGTACCTGAACCAGCTCTCCTCCGGCTTGGCGAGCGCTGTCACGATCCCCGGTTACGCGGTGACGAACTTCGCTATCCGTGACACCCTGGATCTGGGCATGGGTATGCTGAAGAACGTCAAACTTGCGTTGCACATCGACAACATATTCAACCGGCATTACGACGTGACCGGCTTTGAATACACCACCTTCGCCGGCAATCCGTACTCGAGCGTGCTGATGGAGGAGCC
>NZ_JBTSRB010000006.1:0-105900 GCF_054637675.1 Metallibacterium sp. | reverse complement strand
ATGCGAGAGCGGACAAGGCGGCCGGCGCGCAGCGCAGGGCGCGGCGTCGAGCGCCCGAGGCAGGAGCCGAGGGCCGCGTGACTTGCACAGCGTGGGATGCGCGACGCTAGTCACCCCGCGCAGCGGCGGGGCGCAGGCCGCCGCGGGACGGCTTTGGTTACTTTCCCCAAGAGGAAAGTAACCCGCGCGGCGACGGCCGGGCGGAACGATGGAATCTGGCCAATCCCTGGGAACGATCACGCATGCACAAACCACCACGCCATCGCCAAGGTGAGATCCTTCGCTGCGCTCAGGATGACGGCGCGCGGCCGACAACCAACCGCGCACCGCGCCCAATCAGTAGGCGTCGCCCTCCACGCTCAGCGCCTGTTCGAGCTGATCGCCGAGCATGCCCAGCTCGCGGATCAGGCGTTCGAGCTCTTCCAGCGAGAGAATGTCGTAGGGACGGTTCTCGCACAGGTGCAGGTAGGGCGAGCCTTCCAGGTCGCTGATGGCCAGGAAGCCGGCGCGCTGCTCCCAGTTGAAACGCAGGCAGCGCTCGGCATCCATGCCCACCACCGGACCGACGGGGGTGGAAACGCGCAGGTACTTGCGCCCGTTCTCGCCTTCCAGCTCGACCAGGTAAATGCCCTGGTGGCGCGCGCGGCGCAAGTCCAGATCGAAGCTGATCAGATACGGGTCGTTGGTACGCAGCGTGTATTGGCCGCCGATGTGCGAGCGGACGGACTCGAAGGTCAGCATGGCCGGTATCCGTTTGAACAATATCGTCATGGTAGCGTGATTGACATGAGCGCTGAATCCGGATCGCTGGCCGCACGCGCGGCCATCCTCGCCGCGATCCGCGGCGTGCCGACCGGGCGCGTCAGCAGCTATGGCGCGATCGCAGCGCGGGCCGGGCTGCGTGGGCGCGCGCGTCTGGTCGGGCGCGTGCTGCGCGAGGGCGCTACGCCCGCGTTGCCCTGGCATCGCGTGCTGCACAGCGATGGCCGTCTGGCAGCACCGCCGGGCACGACGCTGGCGCGCGAGCAGACGCGGCGCCTGGCCGCCGAGGGCGTGCCGGTGCGCAAGGGTCGCGTGGCGCCCGGGTATTTCGTCGATGGTGGCGATCTGGACGCGCTGCTCTGGCGCGGCTGAGTCGCCTCAGCGCTTCTTGCGTTGACTCAGCAGCACCGGCACCAGCGCCAGCACCGCCAGCGCGCTCAGCGGCAGTAGCACGTGCGGCTCCAGCATCATGCGCACGCCGATCGGCTCGCCACGCGCGATGGCTTCGCTCAGGCCCGCGCCCACCGCGCTCTCGAAGGCTTCCATCACCAGCCCGCCGGCGGCGGTGGCGGCCATGAACAGCCACAGCGGGCAGCGCAGCCAGGCCAGGCCCAGGGTCACGCCGCCAAACGGAAACACCGGCACCAGGCGCAGAAACAGCGTGTAGCTGGCGGGATGGTGCAGAAACCCCGCGCGAATTTTCTCTGCCAGCCGCGGCGCGGGCCGATCGCCCGCGTCCAGCGCATAACGCGCGGCCAGAAACAGCAGCAGTGAACCCAGCACCAGGCCCAGCGTGGACAGCACGGTGCCCTGGATCATGCCGAAGATCAGCCCGCCGGCGATGGTGATCAGCACCAGTCCGGGCACGCCGCTGGCCACCGCCAGCACCATGATGCCAAGGTAGCTCATGCGTGCCAGCCACGGCGACGCCGCGGCCAGATGGTGCAATTGCGCGTGATCGGCGGCGAGATGACGCGGATCGAAATGCCGCAGCGCGCCCGAGAAAAACAGCACGGCGCCAGTCGCGATCAGCAGCAGCAGGGGCAGCAGGGCGCGCAGGCGCTTCATCAACGGCTTCCGCATAAAAGCCGCGAGCATAGCGGCAAGCGCAGCGTCACGGCTGAGGTCTGACGCGCCACTCCCGGTTCCCTGCTACCGGCTACCGCGCCCTGCACGATCAAAAGCTGCCATCCACGCGCAGGCCGATCTCCAGCGCGTGCCCGGCGCGCGGCGCCAGCGCGGGATGCACGATGTATTGCACGTCCGGCTGCAGCGCGAGCTGGGCATCGATGCGCTTGCGCCAGGTCAGCTCGTACGCGGTTTCGGCGCGCGCGCCGCCGGGGTGTTGCAGGCGAAAGCTGGGGCTGAGCAGGGCGCGCGCCATGCCCAGGCTCACGTGTCCATGGTGGCGCGTGGTCCAGCGCAAACCCGCGCCGACATAACGACCGATCGCGCTTTGATACGGCTGGGTCTGGCCCCATTGCACGAAGCCACCGATGCGCCGCGCGCTGCCGGCGCCGAGCAGGACGATATCCGCCAGCGCATATACCCCGCGGTGCGCCTGTTGCGCGACACCGGCGCGATGCAAGGCCCACGCGCCCAGCGCCAGCTTGTAGCGGCCGTGTCGATCGAGGCCCAGTTCCAAGGCTTGCAAGCCGCCGTCGCCGCGACGCGGCAGATTCAAGCCCTGCGGAATGCCCGGATCGCGCGGCACGCCACTCCACAGCCCGGCCATCACGTAGAACGCATCCGGGTGCCAGCGCGCGCTGACGCCAGGCGCGGTCTGCGGCCAGATCGGCGTGCCGGCCTGCGAGCTGGTGGGCATTTGCCCGAACGATGAATTCAGCAGATCGCCGCCATCATCCGACACCAGACCGAACAGCTCGTCGTAACCCTGCCAACCCAGACGCAGCGCCCAATGCTCGCGCGCATCGCCCACTTGCCAGAACGCGCGATACAGCCGCCACGCATGGTGCGCGGCGAGGTTGTCCAGCACCTGGATATCGCCGGCATCGCGCGAGGGATTGCTGCCAAAGATGCGGATCAGATCGATATGCCAGTAGCTGTCCAGCCCGGATTGCAGGCGCTGGCGCCGGGTCAGGCGCAGGTCGATCAGCGCCGGCGCTTTCCAGCCGCGCGCGCGGCCGCCGCTGGCGGTATCCATCACGTCGAAGGCCCACAGCAGACGCACCCGCCAGGGCTGCGTCTTGTTGCTCGCCGTCAGCGGAATCGGCGCGCGCGGATTGCCGCCGACCGTGGCATCGGCGTGCGCCACTGGCAATAACAGGAGCGCGACCAGAATCGCGACCGCGCGCAGACAATAGTTGTGGCGCGCCGCGCGCATCTGCATCCGCCGCCTTCTTGGTTTGCGTGCCTCGGGAACCGTAGTTTATGAGCGCCACGATGCTGCCGATTGTGGTGAAGTCGGCTTGAACGCTGCGGACATGAAATCGTGCGCGATTCGTGAGCCGCGCCCTGGATGTGGCTCGGTGGGATGCTCGTGGAGCCGCGCGCAGACTTGCGTTCCGGCGCGGGTCGCGATGTTGCGCGCGGGTGCGGACTTGCCGCGCAAAAGGCCGCGTCGCAGACAACTTCAATCACAGGTCATGGATCGTGCGCGCGCTTGCCGGCCTCGCGATCCAGATGAAAGCGATGCAGCAGCCGATGCGCGAACGGCGCCAGCAGCACGCCGGCGAGGAATACCACCAGCAGTCCGCAGTACAGCGCATAGGTGCCGGCAAAGAGCTTGGCGCCCAGCGTCTCGGGCGTGGCCAGCGGACCCATGCCGGACAGGATCATCGCGGCGTTGACGTAGGCGTCGGCCCAGCCGAGGTGCGCGTAGTGGTGATAACCGAGCATGCCGATGCTCAAGGAGACGGCCACCACCAGCGCGGCGGCCAGCAGGTTGCGACCGACGCGGCGCAGGAACACGCGCCGCGGGGCCAGTGCATCGCTGCGCCGCTCCCACATCAGCGTGCCCCCGGCGATTCGGTTGCGGACATCAGAACAGCAGGCTGCTCATGCGTCGCCGCGCCTGCGCGACCAGCTCGGCGTCGTCGCTCAGCGCGAACGCGGCGACCAGGCGCCTCTTGGCCTGGCCATCGTTCCAGCCGCGCGCCTCGGCCAGCAGCGCCAGCCAGTCCTCCAGCGCGGCGGTTTCGGCGCCACCGAGCAGGCGCCGCACGGCGCGCAGATCGCGCGCGGCGTAATCTTTCGGATCGGCGGCGATGCGGCGCTCCAGCTCATCCAGCGCCGGCGCGCTGGCCAGCGCCCGGGCGAAATCCAGTTCGCCGCGCAGACGCCGTGCACGCGCATCGCTGGCGAGGTTGGCGGGCAGGCCGTCGAGCGTGGCGGCGGCGGCCTCGGCTTGGCCGACGCGCATCTGCGCCACGGCCAGATCAAGCTTGAGTTCGTCCTTGTCCGGCTGCGCGGCGACCGCGGTTTGCAACCGCGCCAACGCTTCGCCGGGCGCTTCCAGTGGTTGCATGGGTGCATCGAGTGCCGGTGCCTCGGCGGCGGCATCTTCTTGCGCCAGCGCCGGCTTGATGCCGTTACGATCGAGAAACTCGCGCACGCTGCCCTCGGGCATGGCGCCCATGAAGCCGTCCACGGGCTGGCCATCCTTGATCAGCACCACGGTGGGCAGCGAGCGGATGCCGAACATGCCGGCCAGCGCCATTTCCTGATCGCTGTCGATCCTGGCCAGACGGAACGCGCCGGCATACTCGCCCGCCAGTTTTTCCAGGATCGGCTTGAGCTGCTTGCATGGCGCGCACCAGCCGGCCCAGAAATCGATCAGCACGGGCTGTTGCATCGAGGCCTGCATCACCGCGCTGTCGAAGTTGGCCTGGGTGACATCGAGGGCGTGGGCGGTGGCGGTCATGGCGGGCTCCGGAACGAGATATCGCATGATTGGGGCGCGGCGCGCGCCTGACAAGAGCCGCGTTGAATCTCAGATTGCCGGCGCGACGGGTTGCGTCAGCAGCTCCTCGGCGCGGTGGCAGGCCACCTGGCCGCCGAGCAGGGTGCGCAGGGCCGGGCGCTCGGCGCCGCAGCGCTCGATGGCGAACGCGCAGCGCGTGCGGAACGTGCAGCCCGAAGGCGGATTGAACGGCGAGGGGATCTCGCCACGTACCGGCGCGGCACGCATGCGGCGCGCGGCGTCCGGATCGGGAATCGGCGCGGCCGCGAACAGCATGCGCGTATACGGGTGCAGGGGCCGCGCGAAGATCGCGTCGCGGCTGGCGATCTCCACCGCGCGCCCCAGATACAGCACCAGCACGCGCTGCGCGATGTGGCGCACGCTGGCCAGATCGTGGGCGATGAACACCAGGGTCAGCGCGCGCTCGGCCTTGAGTTCCTGCAGCAGGTTGATCACCTGCGATTTGATCGACACGTCGAGCGAACTCACCGGCTCGTCGCACACCAGCAGGCGCGGCTCCACCGCCAGCGCGCGCGCGATGCCGATGCGCTGCGCCTGACCGCCGGAGAACTCGTGCGCGTAGCGGTTGACCTGGCCGGGCAGCAGGCCGACGCGCGCCATCATCGCCAGCACGCGCTGACGGCGTTCGGCGCGCGGCAGGTCGGCACGCAGCGCGCGCAGCGGTTCGCCGATGATCTGGCCCACGGTCATGCGCGGATCGAGCGCGGCCAGCGGGTCCTGGAAGATGATTTGCAGCTCGCGGCGCAGCGGGCGCAGCGCGGCGGCATCCAGCGCCAGCAGATCGCGTCCGGCGTAGCGCAAATGGCCGCCGCTGGTCGGCACCAGGCGCAGCAGCGCGCGCGCCAGCGTGGATTTGCCGCAGCCGGATTCGCCGACGATGCCCAGCGTCTCGCGCTCGGCCACGTTGAAGCTGACGCCATCGACCGCGCGCAGCACGCGCTTGCGCTCGCGCCAGCCGCTGCCCGGCACGTGGAAATGCACGGACAGATCATCGACCTCGAGCAGTGGCGGCGCGAACGGCTCGTTCATGCCACGGCCTGCAGCTTGCCCAATGCTCCGACGTGATGACAGGCGCGCCAGTGATCGGGGCCGACATCCAGCAGCTCCGGTATTTGCGTGTCGCAGCGCGGCTCGCGGTACACGCAGCGCGGCGCGAACGGACAGCCGGCGGGCAGGTGCGCGAGGTCGGGCGGATTGCCGGCGATGGTGGCCAGCGCGCCGTGGCTGGTGACATCCGGGCGCGGCACCGAGCGCAGCAGGCCCTCGGTGTAGGGATGGCGATAGTTGGCGAACAGCGCATGCACGTCGGCCTGCTCCATCACACGGCCGCCGTACATCACGATCACGCGGTCGGCGATTTCTGCGATCACGCCCAGATCGTGGGTGATGAACACGATGGCGGTGTTGAAGCGCTGGCGCAGCTCGTCGAGCAGGGCCAGGATCTGACGCTGCACGGTCACGTCGAGAAACGTCGTGGGTTCGTCGCAGATCAGCACGTCCGGGCGCGTGAGCATGGCCATGGCGATCATCACGCGCTGGCGCATGCCGCCGGAAAATTCGTGCGGATGCATCGACAGGCGCCGCCGCGCATCGGTGATATGCACCATCTCCAGCGCCGCGATGGCCTCGCTCTCGGCCTCGCGGTGGCCCACGCCGCGGTGCTGTTGCAGTACCTCGGTGAGCTGCCGTCCGACGCTGAGGAACGGATTGAGCGCGGTCATCGGATCCTGGAAGATCATGCCCATGCGCGCGCCGCGCAGGTGATTGAGCGCGGCGTGCGAGAGGCCCAGCAACTCCTTGCCATCGAAGCACGCGCTGCCCTCGGCACGGCCGTTGCGCGCCAGCAGGCCCATCACGCCCAGCCAGGTCTGGCTTTTGCCGGAGCCGGATTCGCCGACGATGCCCAGCACCTCGCCGCGCCGCAGATCCAGACTGATGTCGTTGACCGCGCACACCGTGCCGCCGTCCACGGTGGCGAAGCGTACCGACAGGTCGCGCACTTCGAGCAGAGCCATCTCAGCGGTCCTTGGGTTGATCTGTTGGCAAAACCGGGCATCCTGCCGCGGTTTGCCGGCAAACGGTCGCGGCGGAGCCGCGCCACCTTTGTCGCGACATGCACATGCGTGCTCGTCGCGGCGGCACATCCTTGTGCCGGAGCGGCTTGTCAAGCCGCTCGGTTAGCGGTCCTTGGGGTCCAAGGCGTCGCGCAGACCGTCGCCGATGAAGTTGAAGCAGTACACGATCACCGCCAGGAAAATCGACGGGATGATCAGTTGATAGGGATACGACTGCAGCACGCCGGCGCCGTTGCTGACCAGCCCGCCCAGGGACGTCATCGGCGCCTGCACGCCGAGCCCGAGGAAGCTCAGGAAGGCCTCGAACAGGATGATCGAGGGAATCGTCAGGGTGATGTAGACGATGACGATGCCGATCAGGTTGGGCACGATGTGGCGGCGGATGATGCCGACGTTGCCCACGCCACCGGCGCGCGCGGCCTCGATGAATTCCTTTTGCTTCAGGCTCAGCGTCTGGCCGCGCACGATGCGCGCGATGTCCAGCCACGACACCGCGCCGATCGCCGCGAACATCAGCAGGATGTTGCGCCCGAACAGCACGATCAGAATGATCACGAAGGGGATGAACGGCACCGAGTACAGCACGTCCACGGTGCGCATCATCAGCCCGTCCAGCCAGCCGCCCGCATAGCCGGCGATGGCGCCCCAGGTGACGCCGATCAGCAGCGTGACCAAGGTCGCCACCACGCCGACCATCAGCGAGATGCGGCAGCCCCACAGCACGCGCACGAACAGATCGCGGCCGAGGCCGTCGGTGCCGAAGATGTGCCCGCCGGCCAGCGTCGGCGCCTGGTTGAGCAGATCCCAGTCCGGCGTGGCGTAGTTGTACGGCCACACCCAGGGCAGCACGATGCAGCCCACGGTGATCAGGCTCAGCACGATCAGGCTGAGCATCGCGGCACGGTTGCGGCGCAGGCGCGCCCAGGCGTCCTGCCACAGGCCGCGGCCGCGGGCGGTATCTTTTGCGGCCAGCGCCACGGCGCGCGCCGTGGCGGCGCGCCCGGGATACCAGTTGAACCACTCGCGGCGTGGCGCGCCGCTCATTGGAAGCGCACGCGCGGGTCGAGGATGCCGTACAGCACATCCGCGATCAGGTTGAACAGCACGATCAACAGTCCGTACAGCACGGTCACGCCCATCACCAGGGTGTAGTCGCGGTTCATGGCGCCATCGACGAAGAAGCGCCCGATGCCGGGCAGCGCGAAAATCTCTTCGATCACGATCGAGCCGGTGATGGTGTTGACCACCGCTGGACCGAGGAACGACACCATCGGCAGCATGGCCGGGCGCAGCGCGTGGCGCAGGATCACGGTGCGTTCGGGCAGACCCTTGGCGCGCGCGGTGCGGATGTAAGGGCTGTTGAGCACCTCGATCATGCTGCCGCGCATGACGCGCGCGGCGTAGGCGATCAGCGGCAGGCCCAGCGCCAACGCCGGCAGGATCAGCACCGTGGGATGCGTCGCCGACCAGCCGCCGGCTGGCAGCCAGTGCAGCCATACGGCGAACAGCAGGATCAGCACCGGTGCGGCCACGAAGGTGGGGATCGAGATGCCGATCATGGCCAGCGCCATCGGCATGTAGTCCCAGCGCGAGTTCTGCCGCAGCGCAGCCACGATACCCAGGGGAATGCCCAGCAGCAGCGCACCCAGCAGCGCCGGGATGCCGATCGCCAAGTCCACCGGGAAGCCCTGCGCGATCATGCTGTTGACGCTGGTGCCGCGGTACACGAACGAGGGACCGAAATCACCGCGCAGGATGCTGCCCAGATAATCGAGGTACTGCTGCCACAGCGGCAGGTTGAGGTGGTACATGCGCTCCAGATTGAGCTTGACCTGCGGCGGCACCGCGCGCTGCATGTCGAATGGCCCGCCCGGCGCCGCGCGCAGCAGGAAGAACGACAGCGTGATGATCACCAGCATGGTCGGGATCGCGCCCAGCAGGCGTTTCAGCGTGTAGCGGATCAACGCGGCCATCAGTGCTCCGTGTGCCGCAGGATGGCGATGTAACGCGCCGGATGCAGGTCCATCAGGTTGGGATACCAGCCGCGCACCCAGGGTTTGACCAAGCTGTCGGCGGTGTAGAAATACAGCGGGATGTAGGGCATCCGCTCACCGAGTGCGCGCTCGGCCTGCTCGAACAGCGCCATGCGCGCCGGCCCGGCCGCGCTGTGCTGGGCTTGCACGAGCGGTTGCTCGTAGGCCGGGTTGTCGAAATCGCCGTAGTTCATGGCATAGCCGGTCTGGAACTGCCGCATGAAGGTGTTGGGGTCGAGGTAGTTGCCGATCCATGCGCTCCAATACAGCTTGGCGTTTTTGTACTGGATGTCCTGCAGCATCACCTTCCATTGCTCGCTCCACAGCCCGATGTCGGCACCCAGGTTCTGCTTCCACATCAGGTTCAGCGCTTCCATCATGTGCCGCTCGGCACTGCCCTCGATGGGGTACAGCAACCGCACGCGCAGCTCGTGGCCGGGACCATAGCCGGCAGCGGCGTACAGCCGGCGCGCCTCGGCGATGCGTTGCGCGCGCGGCCAGTGCGCCCAGGCCGGCACCTGCTGCGTGTAGCCCGCGAGCGGTGGCATCAGCGAGTACGCGGGAATCCACAGGCCGCGTCCCAGCTTGTCGTCGAGTACATGGCGCTCGACCGCCATCGACAGCGCCAGACGCAGGTCGCGATTGTCGAATGGCGGCTGGTGCACCAGCATGCCCAGATAGGCCGTGCCGAAGTAGGGCGCGATCACCACCTGCGCGCCCAGCTCCTTGCGCAGCATGGCCAGATCGCTGGCCGGAAACGCCGTGGGCGAGGCCGCATAGTCGATGTCGCCGGCGAGGTAACGATCCAGCGCGGCGGCGGTGTTGTGGATCGGATATATCACTTCCTCGCGCAGGTGCACCGCCCTGGCGTCCCAGTACCAGGGATTCTTCAGCAGCGTCAGCCGCCCGTTGATCACCTCGTTGGCCAGATAGAACGGGCCATCGCTGATCAGGTGCGGTGGCGTGGTCCAGGCATAGCCCCACTTCTGTATCGTCGGTGGATACAGCGGATCGAAGTAGTTGTTGGTCAGCGCGTCCAGCAGGTAGGGCGCCGGTTCGCGCAGATCCACCACCAGCGTCCACGGCCCCTCTGCGTGCACGCCCAGCGCCGAGGGTGGCAGCTTGCCGCCCACGATCGCGGGAGCATTGACGATCATGTTCAGTGATTCGGCGTACTGCGCGGCGGTGGCCGGATCGACCACGCGCCGCCAGGCATAGACGAAATCCTGCGCGGTCACCGGCGCGCCGTTGCTCCAGCGCGCGTCATGGCGCAGGTGAAACACGTAGCGCAGCCCGTTCTTGCTCACCGTCCACGAGCTGGCCACGCCCGGCACGACCACGGCGCGCGCGTTCAGCGTGGTCAGGCCCTCGAACAGGTTGATCAGCACCTCGTAGGAAGGCTCGTCGGTGGACAGTGAGGGGTCCAGCGAGCGCGGCGCGCCGGAGACGCTGCAGCGAAACACCTGCTGCGCCAGCGGTGCGAGCTGGCTGCCAACGCTGTAGCTATGCGCCGTGACCGCGGGCTGGCGCGTGCAGCCCGTCAGCAGCATCAGCGCCAACAGCAGCAGACCAGTCGTGCTCCAGCCATGGCGCCGAGCGATCCGCTTGAACAAGGGCATGAAGATCTGCGCGCAGGACCGCATGGCGGCGACGAGGCTCTGATCAGCGCTGTCGCCGCGAGTTCCCCAAAGTGGCATTCGGCGACGCTCACAGTCAGCGCGAAGTCGCGTGAGGCGATTGCAATGAGCCGCGGTCGCGCCTCGATCTCAACCGTGGCGCAGCTTCAGGATCAGGATCGTGCCGGCCAGTGGGAGCGTGATCGCGTTGGAGACGATGATCGGCCACGCACCCAGCGCCAGCCCGTAGCCCAGCCAGAACGCGACGCCCACGGTAAAAACCAGATACATGCCCAGCGACAGCGCGCGCGTGTCGCGCGTGCGCCATGTGCGCCATGCCTGTGGAATGAAGGCAACGGTGGTCAGCGTGGCGGCGATATAGCCCAGCCAGTCGCCGGGCGGGATGCTTGTTGTCATGCGCGGATCATGTCACGGCGGTCAGCGTGCAGCTCGGCTGTACGTTCAATGCCGTTGCGCGCAAGCGATCGTCCTTCGGCACTGGCGTTGTTCATGGCACCGACATCGCGATGCCGGCATGGCCGCGCTTGCGCAGTCTTGGCGCTCTCGCGGGCGCTGGGATACCCTGCCGGGTCGAATGATCCGGTCGGGCCATGAGCATGCAGGACACCTACGAGCCGCAAACCATCGAAGCCGCCGCGCAGCAGTTCTGGAATGCGCGCGGCGCCTACACGGTCAAGGAAGACGCTGACCGGCCCAAGTTCTACTGCCTGTCGATGCTGCCGTATCCATCCGGCGCGCTGCACATGGGCCACGTGCGCAACTACACCATCGGCGACGTGATCAGCCGCTACCAGCGCATGACCGGACACAACGTGCTGCAGCCGATGGGCTGGGACGCCTTCGGCCTGCCCGCCGAGAACGCCGCGATCAAGAACAACACCGCGCCGGCGCAATGGACTTACGCCAACATCGAGCATATGCGCGAGCAGTTCAAGGCGCTGGGCTATGCCATCGACTGGTCGCGCGAGTTCGCCACCTGTCGCCCCGAGTATTACGTGCACGAGCAGCGCCTGTTCACGCGCCTGTTCAAGCAGGGCCTGGTGTACCGCAAGAACAGCGTGGTCAACTGGGATCCGGTGGATCAGACCGTGCTGGCCAACGAGCAGGTGGTCGACGGCCGCGGCTGGCGCTCCGGCGCGCTGGTGGAAAAGCGCGAGATCCCGCAGTGGTTTCTGAAGATCACCGCGTACGCCGACGAACTGCTGCGCGAGCTGGATCGACTGCCCGGCTGGCCGGAGTCGGTCAAGACCATGCAGCGCAACTGGATCGGGCGCAGCGAGGGCCTCGAGATCGACTTCGTCGTTGCCTCTCCTCTCCCATCGGGAGAGGGTGGCGCGCGCGACGCGACGGGTGAGGCGCACGACACGGTGACGGTGTTCACCACGCGCCCCGACACCTTGTTCGGGGTCAGCTTCATCAGCATCGCCGCCGAACATCCGCTGGCGCTCAAGGCCGCGCGCTCCAATCCGGCGCTGGCCGCGTTTCTGGCAGAACTCAAGCACGGTGGCGTGTCCGAAGCCGAACTGGAGACCCAGGAAAAGCGCGGCATGGATACCGGTCTGCAGGCCATCCATCCGCTCAGCGGCGAGAAGATCTCGGTGTGGGTGGCCAACTTCGTGCTGATGAATTACGGCACCGGCGCGGTGATGGGCGTCCCCGGCCACGACCAGCGCGACTGGGAATTCGCCAGCAAGTACGACCTGCTGATCCCGATGGTCATCGTCAGTCCCGCGGTGCGCGAGGCGATCCGCGATCTCGGCCAGGATGCCGCGCGCAACGCCGACCCGATGAGCGCCGCGCTGGGCGAAAGGCGCCCGCTGGATGTGCTCGAAGCGGCGGGTGAGCTGGATCTGGTGGATGAATTTCAGCGTGGCATCGTGGTCGATGGCGCTTACACCGGCTACGGCTACCTGGTGAACTCGGGCGAGTTCGACGGGCTCGATTTCAAGCAGGCTTTCGCGGCCATCGCGCGCAAGCTGGAAGCGCAGGGCAAGGCGCAGCGCAAGATCAACTGGCGCCTGCGCGACTGGGGCGTCAGTCGTCAGCGCTACTGGGGTTGTCCGATACCGATCATCTACTGCGCCCAGTGTGGTGCCGTGCCGGTGCCCGAGGAGCAACTGCCGGTGCGCCTGCCCGAGGACGTGGCGGATGCGTTTTCCAAGGTCGGCAGCGTGCAATCGCCGATCAAGGCCGACCCCGAGTGGCGCAAGTGCACTTGCCCGCAGTGTGGCGGTCCGGCCGAGCGCGAGACCGATACCTTCGACACATTCATGGAATCGAGCTGGTACTACGCGCGCTACACCTCGCCCGGTGCCGCCGAGATGGTGGATGCGCGCGCCGACTAC
Organism: Metallibacterium sp.; assembly: GCF_054637675.1. Lineage (NCBI taxonomy): Bacteria > Pseudomonadati > Pseudomonadota > Gammaproteobacteria > Lysobacterales > Rhodanobacteraceae > Metallibacterium > Metallibacterium sp. Next base: position 93,105 of record NZ_JBTSRB010000006.1, on the reverse strand, counting down.
TGGCTGCCGGTGGACCAGTACATCGGCGGCATCGAGCACGCCATCCTGCATCTGCTGTACTTCCGCTTTTTCCACAAGCTGCTGCGCGACGCCGGCATGGTGCATTCCGACGAGCCGGCCACGCGTCTGCTCACCCAGGGCATGGTGGTGGCAGAAACCTTCTTTCGCGCCGAGGTCGACGGCGGCAGGATCTGGGTCAACCCCACCGAGGTCGAGGTGCAGCGCGACGAGCGCGGACGCATCACCGGCGCGGTGGCGCGCGAGGATCATCGCCCAGTCGAGATCGGCGCCATCGAGAAAATGTCCAAGTCGAAGAACAACGGTGTCGATCCGCGCACCATGATCGCGCGTTACGGCGCCGACACCGTGCGCCTGTTCTCGATGTTCGCCGCGCCGCCGGAACAATCGCTGGAATGGAACGAGGCCGGCGTCGAGGGCATGTCGCGCTTTCTGCGCCGCTTCTGGCGCGAGGTCGCCACGCACGCCGCGCGGCCCGATCATCCCGAGGTCAAGGTCGCTGCGCTGACGCCGGAGCAAAGAGAACTGCGCCGTGCCCTGCACGAAACCATCGCCAAGGTCGGCGACGACTACGGCCGCCGCCTCAGCTTCAACACCGCCATCGCCGCGCTGATGGAGCTGCTCAACAGCGTGCAGAAGTTCGACGATGCGAGCGATCAGGGCCGCGCGCTGCGCCATGAGGTGCTGCAGACCATGGTGCTGCTGCTCAACCCGGTCACCCCGCACATCTGCCACGCGCTGTGGCAGGTGCTGGGCAACGCCGAGTGCGTGCTGGAGGACATCGCGTTTCCGCGGGCTGACCCCGCCGCGCGCGCGCGTGAGCGCGTGACATTGGCGGTGCAGGTCAACGGCAAGCTGCGCGGCACCATCGAGGTCGCCGCCGACGCCGCACGCGAGACCATCGAAGCCGCCGCGCAGGCCGAACCCAATGTCGCACTGTTCCTCAAGGACCAGCGCGTGCGCAAGCTCATCGTGGTGCCCGGCAAGATCGTCAATATCGTGGTGGGTTGAGCCGGTTGCCGGCGCGGCATTGGCTGGCCCGGCTTGCGACTGCTCAGGAACGCGCTGCGCGCTGCGCAACCTGCATCAGCCCAGTGATGCCTCGTTGACTGCGGCCGGAGTCGAGAAAACTTTCGCTACTTCCGGCTGCAGCAAAACCAGATTGGTGCCCTGCGCGTGCTGCTTCAAGTATTTGCCACGCACGCCTGGTCCCAGATCCTTGCGCTGGTATTCAGCGCGCAGCGTATCCAGTGGCGGTGCCTTACTCGTCTTGCCAGATTTTGCGCTTATGTGCGGTGGCCTCTCGGGCGTTGATGATGTGAATACCGTGTGCGTGCTCGATGTGAGGCACGACAAATATGCGCTGGCTGATGGACATGCCAAAAGTCAGAAACCGCAACTCGCCGATGGAGTGATCCGGGTCCGGAAACGTGCAAGCCAACGGATCGCCGAACACAAACCCGGCTTCCTCGAACGTGACGCCGTGCTTCTTGAGATTGCGCGCGGCTTTGGCTGCATCCCAGTCATAGTTCATGCAATGCAGTATAGGCCGCCAGGTGCGTGCTTGATTCCCGCGCGCGCAACCGCATCTAGTCCCGAGTGGCGGCACTGCCGTCTTGGCTTTGCGGGGCTTTCCAATGCGCATGGACAAACTCACTTCGCGCTTCCAGCAGGCGCTGGCGGATGCGCAGTCGCTGGCGCTGGGGCGCGACAACAACATCATCGAACCGGCGCATCTGATGGCGGCGCTGCTGGCGCAGCAGGGTGGCGGCACGGCGCCGCTGCTGACCCAGGCCGGGGTCAACGTGCCGGTGTTGCGGCAACGTGTCAACGAGGCACTGGAGCGCCTGCCCAGGGTCAGTGGGCAGGAGGGCAACGTCAATGCCAGCAATGATCTCAGCCGCCTGCTGAACATCACCGACAAGCTCGCGCAGCAGCGCGGCGACCAGTTCATCGCCAGCGAGCTGTTCGTGCTGGCGGCGCTGGAGGATCGCGGCGAGCTGGGCCAGGCACTGAAGGCGGCCGGCGCCGGCAAGGCGGCGCTGGAGGCGGCCATCGAGAAAATGCGCGGCGGCGAGAAAGTGCAGGCGGAGAACGCCGAGGACCAGCGTCAGGCGCTGAACAAGTACACCGTGGATCTCACCGCGCGCGCCGAGAGCGGCAAGCTCGATCCGGTGATCGGCCGCGATGAGGAAATCCGTCGCGTGATCCAGGTGTTGCAGCGGCGCACCAAGAACAACCCGGTGCTGATCGGCGAGCCCGGCGTGGGCAAGACCGCGCTGGTCGAGGGGCTGGCGCAGCGCATCGTCAATGGCGAGGTGCCCGAGGGTCTGCGCGGCAAGCGCGTGCTGGCGCTGGACATGGGCTCGTTGCTGGCCGGCGCCAAGTTTCGCGGCGAGTTCGAGGAGCGTCTCAAGGCGGTGCTCAACGAGCTGTCGAAAGAAGAAGGCCGCGTGATCCTGTTCATCGACGAGATCCACACCGTGGTCGGCGCCGGCAAGGCCGAGGGCGCCATGGACGCCGGCAACATGCTCAAACCGGCGCTGGCGCGCGGTGAGCTGCACGCCATCGGCGCGACCACGCTGGATGAATACCGCAAGTACATCGAGAAGGACGCCGCGCTGGAACGCCGCTTCCAGAAAGTGTTCGTGGGCGAGCCCACGGTCGAGGACACCATCGCCATCCTGCGTGGCCTCAAGGAGCGCTACGCGGTGCATCACGGCGTGGAGATCACCGATCCGGCCATCGTCGCCGCGGTCACGCTGTCCAACCGCTACATCGCCGATCGCCAATTGCCGGACAAGGCCATCGATTTGATGGACGAGGCCGCCAGCCGCCTGCGCATGGAGATCGACTCCAAGCCCGAGGAACTCGATCGCCTGGAACGGCGCCTGATCCAGCTCAAGATCCAGCGCGAGGCGCTGAAGAAGGAAAAGGACGCCGAATCGAGGAAGCGTCTGGCCGATCTGCAAACCGACATCGCCAGACTCGATCGCGAATTCGACGACCTCAACGAGGTGTGGAAGGCCGAGAAGGCCACGCTGCAGGGCGCCACCAGGATCAAGGAGCAGCTCGAACAGGCCCGTCTTGAACTGGAAGCCGCGCAGCGGCACCAGGATTACGCGCGCATGAGCGAGATCCAGTATGGGCGCATCCCCGAGCTGGAGCGGCAATTGTCCGCCGCGCAGGAAGTCGAGCATCAGGGCCTGACGCTGCTGCGCGACAAGGTCACCGCCGAGGAAATCGCCGAGGTGGTCAGCCGTTGGACCGGCATCCCGGTGAGCAAGATGCTGGAAGGCGAGCGCGAGAAACTGCTGAAAATGGAGGACGCGCTGCACCAGCGCGTGGTCGGTCAGGACGAGGCCGTGCGCGTGGTCAGCGACGCCATCCGGCGTTCGCGCGCGGGGCTGTCCGATCCCAATCGGCCCAATGGCTCGTTCCTGTTCCTCGGCCCCACCGGCGTGGGCAAGACCGAGCTGTGCAAGGCGTTGGCCGGCTTCCTGTTCGATACCGAGGAAGCCATGGTGCGCATCGACATGAGCGAATTCATGGAGAAGCATTCGGTGGCGCGGCTGATCGGCGCGCCACCCGGCTACGTGGGCTACGAGGAAGGCGGTTATCTGACCGAGGCCGTGCGCCGCCGACCCTACAGCGTGCTGCTGCTGGATGAGGTCGAGAAGGCGCACCCGGATGTGTTCAACGTGTTGCTGCAGGTGCTGGACGATGGCCGCCTGACCGATGGCCAGGGCCGCACCGTGGATTTCCGCAACACGGTCATCGTGATGACCTCCAACCTCGGCTCGCAACTGATCCAGGAGATCGCCGGCCGCGGTGCTGATCGCGAAGCCGCGTACACCGAGATGAAGGCCGCGGTGATGGCTGTGGTGCAGGCGCACTTCCGCCCCGAGTTCATCAACCGCCTCGACGAGATCGTGGTGTTCCGGCCGCTGGAGAAGGATCAGATCCGCGCCATCGCGCGCATCCAGATCACCCATCTGGAAAAGCGTCTGGCCGAGCGTCAGTTGTCGCTGCGCATCAGCGACAAGGCGTTGGATCTGCTGGCCAACGTCGGCTTCGACCCGGTGTTCGGCGCGCGCCCGCTCAAGCGCGCGGTGCAGCAGCAACTGGAAAATCCGCTGGCGCGCGCCATCCTGCAAGGCCAGTTCCAGCCCGGCGACACGATCGTGGTGGATGCCGGCGGCGGTGAGATCGGCTTCAAGCGCGAGGCCGGCGCGGCGGCCTGAGCCGCGCGGGAAAAAGCGGCCGGGTCGCCCCGGCCGCCTAGTTCAATCCTTGCGCGCTGCGGAAATGCGTGCTCTGGGCTTGATCCGGCCGCGCAAGCCCCAATGCTTGTGGCTGGTAAAACACTTGCTGGCTTCCCCATGCCGATCTACGCCTACAAATGCAATGCCTGCGGTCACGCCTTCGACCGCTTGCAGAAACTTTCCGATCCTGCGCCCGCGGCCTGCCCGACCTGTGGCGCCGCCCGGGTGCAGCGGCAAGTCACCGCACCGGCGTTTCGCCTGGCTGGCGGCGGCTGGTACGAAACCGACTTCAAGAAAGACGGCCAGCGCAACGTCGTGCGCAAGGACGAAGCCCCGGTCGCCGCGAGTGCCGACAAACCCGCCGCCGAGGCCAAACCCGCGGTCGAGGCCAAGCCCGCCAGCGCCAGCGCGCACAGCTGCGGCAGCGGATGCGGTTGCGGCTGAGCATGCATCGCCCGCGCCAGATGCGCTGCTAACATGAGCGGTTCGCACCGCCACCGAGGCGCGGAGCCACCCATGCGCAGCCATTACTGCGGCCAGATCGACGCTGGCCTGATTGATCACGAGGTCAGCCTGTGCGGCTGGGTCGATACGCGTCGCGACCACAGTGGCGTGGTGTTTGTGGACCTGCGCGACCATACCGGCATCGCCCAGATCGTGGTCGAACCGGACAACGCCGCGGCCTATGCCGCGCTGGCCGGCGCCAGCTACGAATGGTGCCTGCGCGTGCTCGGCACGGTGCGCAAGCGCATCAACGCCAACGAACGCATCGCCACCGGCGCCTTCGAGGTGCTGGCCGCGCGCGTCGAGGTGTTGAATGCCGCGCGCGATCTGCCGTTCGCACTGCACGAGCCGACCCACGAGGACACGCGTCTCGCGCACCGGCATCTGGACTTGCGTCGGCCCGAGATGCAGCACGCCCTGCGTACGCGCACGCGCCTGACCCAGGCGTTGCGGCAATGGCTGGATGCGCGCGGCTTCCAAGACATCGAAACCCCGATCCTGACCAAGGCCACGCCCGAGGGCGCGCGCGATTTCCTGGTGCCGGCGCGCATGCACGCCGGTGAGTTCTACGCGCTGCCGCAATCGCCGCAGTTGTTCAAGCAACTGCTGATGATCGCCGGCTTCGACCGCTACTACCAGATCGCGCGCTGCTTCCGCGACGAGGCGCTGCGCGCCGATCGCCAGCTCGAGTTCACCCAGCTCGACATGGAGTTCGCCTTCGTCGACGAGCACGCCGTGCAGGACACGGTCGAGGCCATGATTCGCGCGGTGTTCGCCGAGGTCGGCGGGATCACGCTGGTCGATCCGTTTCCGCGCCTGAGCTGGCACGAGGCGATGTCCCGCTACGGCTCCGACAAACCCGATCTGCGCATCGCGATGGAACTGACCGACATCGCCGCGCTGGTGAAACACAGCGAGTTCAAGGTGTTCAGCGACTGGGCCAACGCCGCCGATGGTCGCGTGATCGCGCTGCGCGCACCGGGCGGCGCGGCGCTATCGCGCAAGGCCATCGACGACTGCGCCGCACATGCCGCCAAATACGGCGCCAAGGGTCTGGCGTGGATGAAGGTCGAGGATGGTGCCAAGGGCCGTGAGGGCATCAGCTCGCCGATCGCCAAGTTTCTGGATGACGCCACGCTGGCAGCGATCCTGTCGACGACCGGCGCGGCCAGCGGCGATGCGCTTTTCTTCGGCGCGGCCGATTTCAAGACCGCCAGCGAATTCATGGGCGCGCTGCGCCTGAAGCTGGGCCGCGATCTGGGCCTGGTCGAGAACGCTTGGTGCCCGCTCTGGGTCACGGATTTTCCGATGTTCGAGTGGGATACCTCCGCGCAGCGTCACGTGGCCTTGCATCATCCCTTCACCGCGCCCAGGGTCGACGACATCGCGGTGCTCAGGGCTGACCCGGCCAACGCCGTCAGCCGCGGCTACGACATGGTGCTCAACGGCAACGAGATCGGCGGCGGGTCGATCCGCATCCACCGCCCGGACATGCAGCGCGCGGTGTTCGACCTGCTCGACATCAGCCCCGAGGAGGCCGAGGCCAAGTTTGGTTTTCTGCTGCGCGCGCTCGGCCATGGCGCCCCGCCGCACGGCGGCATCGCCTTCGGTATCGATCGTCTGGCCGCGCTGCTGGCCGGCACCGATTCGATCCGCGAGGTGATTGCCTTCCCCAAGACCACCGGCGCGCAGTGCCTGCTCACCGGCGCGCCCTCGCCGGTGCCGGATGCGCAGTTGGCCGAGCTGCATATCGCGGTGCGCGAGAAATAAGTCGCACCAGGCGATGTGCTGGGCGGCACTCTGGCAATCGCCAGGGCGGACGGCGAGACCGTTCACGCCGCGTTGTAGAATGCTGCGCTGCGAAAACCACTGACGAGGAATGGCAATGGGCCGGGGTCCATCCATCGAAGGCCGCAAGAATGCTTCCGACGCCAGGCGCGGCCAGGCGTTCACCAAGCTGGCACGCGATATCCGCGTGGCTGCACGCAGCGGTTTGCCCGATCCGGCCAACAACGCGCGGCTGCGCGCGGCGGTGGACAAGGCGCTGGTTGCCAACATGCCCAAGGACAGCATCGAGCGCGCGATCCGTCGCGGCGCCGGGCTCGAGGGTGGCCCCGTCGAGGAAATCCGCTACGAAGGTTATGGTCCAGGCGGCGTCGCGCTGCTCATCGACTGCCTCAGCGACAACCCACAGCGCAGCGTGGCCGATGTGCGTCACGCGCTGAGCAAGCATGGCGGAAATCTCGGCACCAGCGGTTCGGTGGCGTTCCAGTTTCAGCGCAGCGGCGTGGTGGTGATCGACTCCGCCGGAGACGCAGGCATCGAGGAGAAAGTGCTCGAAGTCGCGCTCGATGCCGGTGCCGATGATGTGCAAAACGAGGCCGGGCAAAGCACCGTGCTGTGCGCGCCCGAGCAGTTCGAGGTCTTGCACAAGGCGCTGCAGGATGCCGACCTGCCCATCGCGCATGCGGCCGTGGAGATGCTCGCGGCCAATCGCGTGCCGGTGCCCGCCGAGGCGTTGGAGCCGCTGCGGGATCTGCTCGACTGGCTGCACGATCTGGATGATGTGCACGAGGTTTTCCACAACGCATTGTTGCCGGACACGCAGGACTAAGAACCAGTGAACAAATTCCATTGCCCACTGCGGTTGAACCTGAGCGCGCCCTGCGGCGTTGCGGGGACCCCGAAAATCGCTCACGTGGCACGCACTACGCGCGCGATCTTCCGCACCTCGCGCCTTGCCGGACACGCTCAGGCTCAGCCTCGCGACGGCAGGGGATTCATTCACAGGTTCTGAGCGCACGCAGCGCGCGCGCCGGGCATGACCATGACCCGCATTCTAGGCATCGATCCGGGCTCGCTGCGCACCGGCGTCGGCATTGTCGATGTCGCGCCCGATGGGCGCGCGCGGCATGTGTTCCATACCGCGCTGGTGGTCGGCAATGCCGACAATTTCCCGCTGCGGCTGAAAGCGATTTTCGACGGTCTGCTGAGCTTGGTGAATGAATACGTGCCGGATGAAGTCGCCATCGAGCGCGTGTTCATGGCGCGCAATCCCGACTCGGCGCTCAAGCTGGGTCAGGCGCGTGGCGCGGCGCTGTGCGCGGTGCTCACGCGCACGTTGCCGGTGCACGAATACGCGCCTACCGAGATCAAGCGCGCCGTGGTCGGCGGCGGCCGCGCCGACAAGACGCAGGTGCAGCACATGGTGAGAATGCTGTTGGGTCTGGACGTGGCGCCGCAGGCCGACGCCGCCGATGCGCTGGCGGTGGCGATCGCGCATGCGCATGTGCGCGCCTCGGTGGTGCGCATGGGCGTGACGCGTGCCAACTGGAGAACGCGGCGATGAGAGCAGGGCGATGATCGGACGCATGCGCGGATTGCTGGTGGCCAAGCAGCCGCCCTGGGTGATGATCGAGACGGGCGGCATCGGCTACGAGCTGGAAGTGCCCATGTCGACGCTGTACGACCTGCCCGAGCTGGGGCGCGAGGTGATCCTGTTCGTGCACTACGCGCACAAGGAAGACACCGTCGCCCTGTACGGTTTTCTGCGCGAGACCGAGCGCGCGCAGTTTCGCAATCTGCTGCGGGTCAGCGGCATTGGCGCCAAGATCGCGCTGAGCGTGCTCTCCGGTGCATCAGTGGATGAGTTCGCGCGTCTGGTGCAGGCCGGCGATGTCACCGCGCTGACGCGCGTGCCTGGCATCGGCAAGAAAACCGCCGAGCGCATCGTGCTGGAATTGCGCGATCGCGTGGGTGCGGTGAGCGCGGTGCCCGTCGGCATCAATGCCAGTGCGTCGCGCGACCCACACAGTGAAGCACTGACCGCGCTGCAACAACTCGGCTACAAGCCGGCCGAGGCGCAGCGCCTGGTGCGTGATATCCAGGCGCCCGGTGACAGCGCCGAGGCGCTGATCCGCAAGGCACTCAAGGCCGCGCTCAGCGGCGGCAACTGAAGGCACCGGCATGGCCAACCCCACGGAAGTCCCCAACGCCAATCCGGAACTCGCCGGCAAGCGCCTCGCGGCAATGATGCTGGGCGCCGTCGGTGTGGTTTACGGCGACATCGGCACCAGCCCGCTGTACGCGATCCAGTCGACCTTCGGCGAGCACGGGATCTACGCCACCCCGGACAATGTGCTGGGCGCGCTGTCACTGGTGTTCTGGGCGTTGATCATCGTGGTCTCGCTGAAGTACATCCTGTTCGTGATGCGCGCCGACAACAAGGGTGAGGGCGGCATCATGTCGCTGATGGCGCTGGCCCAGCGCGGCGTCAAGAACAGTCCGCGCACGCGCCTGTTCCTGCTGACGCTGGGGCTGTTCGGCGCGGCACTTTTTTACGGCGACAGCGTGATCACCCCGGCGATTTCGGTGCTGTCCGCGGTCGAGGGCGTTGAAATCGCCACGCCAAAGATGGCGGAGTTCGTGGTGCCGATCACGGTGGCCATCATCCTGGTGTTGTTCGGGGTGCAAAAACACGGCACCGCGCGCGTGGGTACATTCTTCGGTCCGATCATGGTGCTGTGGTTCATCGTCATCGGCCTGCTCGGCGCGGCGAGCATCGTGCAGCATCCACAGGTGCTGTTCGCGCTCAGCCCGCATTACGCGGTGCTGTTTTTCATCCACAACCACACCGATGCGTTTCTGGCGCTGGGCGCGATCGTGCTGGTCCTGACCGGCGCCGAGGCGCTGTACGCCGACATGGGACACTTCGGCAAGAAGCCCATCCGCAATGCCTGGTTCGTATTGGTGCTGCCGGCGCTGTTGCTCAACTACTTCGGTCAGGGCGCGCTGCTGATCCGCGACCCCAGCGCGGTGACCAATCCGTTTTATCTGATGGTGCCCTCGTTCCTGTTGTACCCGATAATCGTGCTGTCCATGATAGCCACGGTGATCGCGTCGCAGGCGGTGATCTCGGGCGCTTACTCGATGACCAGCGAGGCCATGCTGCTGGGCTACTCGCCGCGTATGCGGGTGCAGCACACCTCGCATGAATATCGCGGCCAGATCTATCTGCCCTGGGTCAACACCATGCTGATGGTCATGGTGCTGATCGCGGTGCTGGGCTTCCGCTCGTCCAACGCACTGGCCGCGGCCTACGGTATCGCCGTGACCGGCACCATGGCTTGCACCACGGTGCTGCTGCTGGTGGTGGCGCGCAAGCTGTGGCACTGGCCGCTGCTGGTGCTGGCGCCGCTGGGCGCGGGATTGCTGACCGTCGATCTCGCGTTTTTCTCGGCCAACCTGATCAAGGTCGAATACGGCGGCTGGTTCCCGCTGGTGCTGGGCCTGCTGGTGTTCGTGGTGATGAGCACCTGGCGCCGCGGGCGCGAGCTGGTGCTGCGCGAGATGAAGCAGGGTGGCCTGTCGCTGGAGACCTTCATCGCCAGCATCGCCAACCACCCGCCGCTGCGCGTGCCGGGCACGGCGATTTTCCTCACCGCCAATCAGGACTCGGTGCCGCACGCGCTGCTGCACAACCTCAAGCACAACAAGGTGTTGCACGAGCGCAACGTGTTGCTTACCGTGGAGACGCTGGACACGCCCACCGCGGACTCCGGCGAGCGCGTCGAACTGACCGCGCTGGGGCGCGAGTTCTACCGGCTGGTCATGCGCTTCGGATTTTCCGAGGAACCGGATGTGCCACGCACCCTGCAGCAATGCCAGAAGCTGGGCCTGCCGTTCGACATGATGGACACGACTTTCTTCCTCAGCCGCGAGAACATCGTCGCCAGCGAGCGCGCCGGCATGGCGTTGTGGCGCGACAAGCTGTTCGCCTTCCTGGCTCGCAACGCCATGCCGGCCACCGCGTTCTTCCGCATTCCCGGCAACCGTCTGGTGGAGTTGGGCACGCAGGTGGAGATTTGACGGGGGCCGGGGCCGGGGCCGGGGATCCTGGAAAAATCCATGCGCGGCGCCGAGGAAGCTTTCGGTTGGTCATGCTGAGCGCGGCGAAGCATCTCAAGAACCGTGCTGGCTTGCGTCTTCCCGATGAAGGCTTGGCATTTCCCCGGTTCCCGGTCCCGGCTCTCCTGCCATAATCCCGGCATGACCGATTCGCGCCTGTTGGCACCCGTCGAAACCAACGAGGACGCCGTGATCGAAGCCTCGATCCGGCCGCAGCGTTTGTCCGAATATCTGGGTCAGGTACCGGTACGCGAGCAATTGGGGCTGTACATCGAAGCGGCGCGCAAGCGCGGCGAGGCGCTGGATCACGTGCTGATCTTCGGCCCCCCTGGCCTCGGCAAGACCACGCTCAGTCACATCATCGCCAACGAGTTGGGCGTCAACCTGCGCAGCACCTCCGGGCCGGTGCTGGAGCGCGCTGGCGACTTGGCCGCGCTGCTGACCAATCTCGAACCGCGCGATGTGTTGTTCGTGGACGAAATTCATCGCCTCTCGCCGGTGGTCGAGGAGGTGCTGTACCCGGCGCTGGAGGATTTCCAGATCGACATCATGATCGGCGAGGGTCCGGCCGCGCGCTCGATCAAGCTTGACCTGCCACCGTTCACCCTGGTTGGCGCGACCACGCGCGCCGGCTTGCTCACCGGCCCGCTGCGTGATCGCTTCGGCATCGTGCAGCGACTCGAGTTCTACAGCGTCGAGGAATTGACCCAGATCGTGCGCCGCGCCGCGCGCATCCTCGGCATCCATTGCGCCGCCGATGGCGCCACCGAGATCGCGCGCCGCGCGCGCGGCACGCCACGCATCGCCAATCGCCTGTTGCGCCGCGTGCGCGACTACGCCGAAGTGCGTGCCGACGGCGAGATCACCCGCGCCGTGGCCGATGCCGCGCTGCTGATGCTCAAGGTGGATGCCGAGGGTTTCGACGACAGTGACCGGCGCCTGCTGCGCGTGATCCTGGACACCTTCGAGGGTGGCCCGGTGGGCGTAGAATCGCTGGCTGCGGCGCTCAGCGAGGATCGCGGCACCATCGAGGACGTGCTCGAGCCGTATCTGCTGCAACAGGGATTCCTGATGCGCACCGCGCGCGGGCGCATGGCCACGGCCAAGGCTTGGCGGCATTTCGGCCTGGCTCCGCCGCGCCCGGCGGTGGGTTCGCTGTTCACCGGCGCGGATGAGGCATGAGCGCGCCGGCGTCGCTGTTCAGTTGGCGGATACGCGTTTATTGGGAGGATACCGACGCTGGCGGGGTGGTCTACCACGCCAGCTACGTGCGTTTCCTCGAGCGTGCCCGCACCGAATGGCTGCGCGCGCAAGGTCTTGAACAAACCCGTGTACGCGCGGAACAGGGCGTGGTATTCGTGGTCTATGGCATGAACCTGCGTTTTCGCCGCCCCGCCGTGCTGGACGACGAGATCGACGCGACCTTGCGCGTGGTGGCGCGCAAGGCCGCCGCGCTGGAGTTTGCGCAGACGCTGGTGCGCGTCGCCGACGCCGTGACCCTGGTCGAGGCGACGGTGCGCGTGGCGTGCGTGAGTGCCATCGATTTCCGCCCCGTCCCCATTCCCCGCAACCTGCTGACCGAGCCCACAATCCAACCATGAATGGCGATCTGAATATTCTCGATCTGGTGCTGCACGCGAGCTGGCCGGTCAAGGCCGTGCTGCTGATTCTCCTGGTGTTCTCGTTCATGTCGTGGGTGATCATCATCCGCAAGAAGGCGATGCTCGACGACACGCAGCGCGAAGCCAACGCCTTCGAGGAGCGCTTCTGGTCCGGCTCGGATCTGGCCGCGCTGTACCGCGAAGCCAGCGCGCGCGGCGAGGGCGTGCACGGCATGGAGGGCATCTTCGAAGCGGGTTTCCGCGAGTTCGCGCGCCAGCGCCAGCGGCGCATGGACACGCGCAATCTGCTCGAAGCCGCGCAGCGCGCCATGCGCGTGGCGCTGATGCGCGAGGTGGATCGCATGGAGCACAATCTGGAGTTTCTCGCCAACGTCGGCTCGATCAGTCCTTATGTCGGCTTGTTTGGCACGGTGTGGGGCATCATGGCCGCGTTTCAGGGTCTCGGCAGCATCAAGGAGGCGACCATCGCCATGGTCGCGCCGGGCATCTCCGAGGCGCTGGTGGCCACCGCCATGGGTTTGTTCGCGGCGATACCCGCGGTGTGGGCGTACAACCGCTACGCCACGCGCGTCGAGCGCTTGACGGTGCGTTTTGACACCTTCCAGGACGAGTTCTTTTCCATTCTTCAGCGCCAGGGTCCGGCCGCTGACGAACACGCCTGAGACCCGCCATGCAGTCTTCCCTGCGCGTGCGCAAGCGCAAGCTCAAGAGCGAGATCAACGTCGTGCCGTACATCGACGTGATGCTGGTGCTGCTGATCATCTTCATGGTGACCGCGCCGCTGCTGAATCTGGGCGTGAACATCCAGTTGCCGCAATCGGCGGCCAAGGCGATCACCACCGACAAGCGCCCGGTCGTGGTCGAGGTCACCGAGGATGGCCATTATTTTCTCGATCTGGGCGGCGGCAAGCGCGAGCCGGTCGATGCCGATGAACTCAAGGCCAAGGTCGCCGCGGTGATGCGCGTCAACCCGGAAGCCCCGGTGTTCATCAGCGGTGACAAGCGCGCCAGCTACAACGTGGTCTATCAGGCGATGGTGCTGCTGCAACAAGCCGGCGTGCCCAAGGTCGGGCTGGCCAGTCAGCCCGATGCCGGCGATGCCCACCATGGCCGCGGCTAAGGGCAATGCGCGCGCCGTTGCCCTCTCGGCGCTGCTGCACCTGGTCATCATCGGGTTTCTGCTGATGGCCACGCTGTCCTGTGGTACGTGGGAAAGCGGTTTCGCCTGGCTGGGGGTTCCGCCGTGGATGAATCCAGTGCAATGCGCGCGGCCAGCGGTGCTGGCCGGGCCGGTGATCGAGGCCGAGCTGGTTGGATTGGCGGCCGCGCCGCCGCCAGCGCCGCTGCATCTCAGGCAGCCGAAGATCAAGCAGCCGCCAGCGCCGCCGCCGCCGGCGGTGCGGATTCCCAATCCCCAAGGCCCCAAGCTGCCGGTGCACACCCTGCCGCCGCCGCCGCAGCGGCCCGATGTGCGCGAGCAACAGCGCGTGGTCGATCTGGCGCAGCAGAAGGCCGAGCAGGCCAAGCGGGCGCAGGTCGAGCGCCAACAGCAGCACATGAGCGAGGTCGACGCTGCGCGGCAGGACAAAGTGCAGAAGCTGCTGGCTGAGATGAACAATCTGCGTCAACAACGCGTGGCGCTGGACCGGCGCGCGCGTCTGGCCGCGCAAAAGGACGCGCAGCTCAAGGATCTGAAAAACCTGCCCACGGCCACCGCGCCCAACCTGGCCAGCGCGGCCAAGCCGGTCACCGGCATGGGCGGCAATCAGCAGAGTCTGCTGGCGCAATATCAGGCCGCGCTGGTGCAGGCCATCCAGCAAAACTGGCTGCGGCCCGACAATATTCAGAAACACGTCATCTGCCCGATCCGTATCATGCAGATTCCGGGTGGCAAGGTGATCAGTGCCACCATTCTGCCGGGCTGTCCCTACGACGAGGTGGCGCGGCATTCGGTCGAGGCTGCGGTGTTGCGCGCCTCGCCCTTGCCCTATCAGGGTTTTGAAAGCGTGTTCTCATCCGAACTGACGCTCAACTTCAAGGTGAACCAATGAAACTGCGCAGCTACAAGTTCCTCCTTGCCGTGCTGGCGCTGGCCCTGTGCGGTCTGCCGGCGTCGCGCGCGCTGGCCCAGGGCCTGACCCTGGATATCATCAACGGCGTGCCCTCGGCGATCCCGATCACGGTGGTGCCGTTCGCTTTCGAGAGCGCCGCGCAACCGCCGGCCACCGACGTGGCCGCGGTGATCCGCGACGACATGGTCCGCTGCGGCAAGTTCCGCACGCTCACCGGCGCCGATATCGTCGAGCACCCAGCGCACGGCAGCGAGATCAAGTTCCCGACCTGGAAACTGCTCAAGCAGGATTACCTGGTCATCGGCCGCGAGCGCGATGCCGGCGGTGGCCAGGTCAAGGTCACTTTTGAACTGTGGAACGTCAACACGCAAAAGCAGATGCTGACCGGCGCCTATACCGCGCTGCCCGAGGAGCTGCGCGGCGTGGCGCACCAGATCGCCGACCAGATCTACCAGAAGATCATCGGCCAGCCCGGCGCCTTCTACACGCGCATCGCCTATGTCACCACCACCGGCAGCGGCAAGAACATGCTGTGGTCGCTGATCGTGGCCGACTCCGACGGCTACAACCCGCAGATCGTGGTGCGTTCGCGCCAGCCGCTGCTGTCACCGGCGTGGTCGCCCAATGGCAAGGAACTGGCCTATGTGTCGTTCGAGAGCGGCGACTCGGCCATTTACCTGCAGAATCTCGCCACCGGGCAACGGCGTCTGATTTCCGGGCGCAAGGGCATCAACGGCGCACCGGCGTTTTCACCGGATGGCAAGAAGCTGGCGATGATGCTCTCGTTTGGCGGCTCCCCGGAGATTTATGTCGAGGATCTGGCTACTGGCCAGTTGACCCAGGTCACGCACAATCTGTCGATCAATGCGGAACCGCGCTGGATGCCGGATGGCCAATCGCTGGTTTTCACATCGGATCGCTCGGGCAAGCCGCAGCTTTATCAGGAATCCGTTGTGGGTGGCGGCGCCACCCGGCTTACCTTTCAGGGCGAATACAACTCCAACGTCGCGATCAACTACGACGGCAGCCAGTTGGCGATGATGCAAGGCAATGGCAACATTTATCGTATTGCGATCATGGACCGCAAGCTGGATAATCAGGTCCGTTTCATTTCGCCCGGACCCATGGACGAGTCGCCCAGTTTTGCACCCAATGGCAGCATGCTGTTGTATGCCGCAACCGACAACAATGGCAAAGGCGTGTTGTACGAGGTCGCCGACAACGGCAGCGTGCGGCAGCGTCTGTCACTGGTCAACGGCACCGTGCAGTCTCCTTCATGGGGGCCGTACCGGGTGCCGCCATCAACCCAGCCATAAACTGGCTCGGCTGACAACGGGTATTGATTTCACGGGTATGCACGGATGCAGCCCGGTGACTCCTGCAAGGACGATTTTTACAACGAGTAGAGCGGCTTGAAAAGCCGTCCCATGGCACCAAGGATGTGCCGCCGTGGCGAACGTGATATGTCTGCCACGGACACAGGCAACGCGGCTGGACCGCGTTCTATCACGCGCAAACCGCGGCAGGATGCCGGGCAGTGCAAACAGCAATAGCAAACGAACGTCCCGAAGCACCTTGATCCACTCTTTCCAACTACCCCGCGAGACACACCCATGAATACCTTCGCCCGCATCTCACTCGCAGCGCTGCTGTGCGTGGGTCTGGCTGCCTGCGCCAGCAAGCAGGAAGTCAAGCCGCAAGCCCCCACGCCCGCGCCGCAAGCGCCAGCCCCCGCTCCGGTGACCCAGCCGGTCAGCAATGGCAAGTTCACCCCGGCGGATCTTGAAACCAATGCCTGCCTGCTCAAGCGCTCGATTTACTTCAACTTCAATCGCGCCAACATCAAACCCGAATACGACGACATCGTTGCTTGCCATGCCAAGTATCTGGTGGACAACCCCGGCGCGCGCGTGACCCTGCAAGGCAATACCGATCCGCGCGGCAGTCGTGAGTACAACCTCGGCCTGGGCGAGCGTCGTGCCAACTCGGTCGAGCAGGCGATGGAAGCCCTCGGCGCCAATGCCGACCAGTTCACCGTGGTCAGCTACGGCAAAGAGCGTCCAGTGTGCAACGAGATGACCCGAGCCTGCTGGGCCAAGGATCGTCGCGTCGACATCGTCTACACCAAGACGGAATGAGTACACGCCAGTCCATGGCGGTGCTGATGGCGGCGGCCTTGTCCGCCGCCATCCTCGTGCCCGGCTTGGCGCGGGCGCAAAGCAGCCCCAGCCTTGCCGAGCAGGTGCAGCAAGTGCAGATGCAGTTGCAAAGCGCGCAACAGGGCACGCTGAGTCTGCTCAACCGCATCGATACGCTCGAGCAGGAATCCCGCGCGCAGCAGGGCCAGATCGAGCTTTTGCAGCATCGCATCCAGCAGCTCGAACAACCGCAGAAAGACCAATACCTCGTGCTCGATGCGCGTTTGCGCAAGCTTGAGCAGAACGCGGCGCCGGTTGCCGCGGCCGCATCGGATGCTGCAGCGCCTGCAGCGGGGGTAAACGGTGCAGTATCCGTCGGCGCGCCTGCCTCCGCCCAACCGACCGCTGCCACGGCAAAACCGCCGGCCACTGTGCCAGCATCTGTTACGCCCGCCGAGCAGGCTGCGGCACAGCAGACCGCGTACGACAACGCCTTCGCGTTTTTGCGCAATGGCGATTATGCCGAAGCTTCGCGGCGCTTCCGTGCGTTCCTGCAGCGGTATCCGCATGCCAGCCTCGCGCCGAATGCGGCGTATTGGCTGGGCGAGTCGTATTACGTCACCGGCAACTATCAGGTGGCGCTCGACACTTTTCATCGCCTGCTGACGCAGTACCCGCAGAGTGACAAGTCGCGCGCGGCCCTGCTCAAGCTTGGCTACTGCCAGTTCGAGCTGAAGCAATACGCCAACGCCAGTTCCACTTTCAACCAGTTGATCGCCACTTATCCGGGCACCGAAGAGGCGCATCTGGCGGCCGATCGCCTGCGCGTGATTCCGCAGCAGTCCAGCGGCGGCTGAGTGGCCGCTGTGGCGCCCGGTGTGGACGCGGAGTCGCGTCTGCGCATCAGCGAGATTTTCCTGTCTTTGCAAGGTGAGGCCGATGCCGTGGGTTGGCCCACGGTGTTCGTGCGCCTTACCGGCTGCCCATTGCGTTGCCGCTGGTGTGATACCGCCTACGCCTTCGAGGGCGGGCAGTGGCACGGCATCGATGACATTCTTGTGCAGGTGGCGCAGCACGGTGCGCGCCATGTGTGCGTAACCGGCGGCGAGCCGTTGGCGCAGCGGCGCTGCCTCGTGCTGCTGCAGCGGCTCTGCGATGCCGGTTACGCGGTGTCGCTGGAAACCTCCGGCGCTCTGGATGTCGGTGGCGTCGATGCGCGCGTGCGCAAGGTACTGGACTTGAAGGCGCCCGGCTCCGACGAGTCGGCGCGCAATCGCTGGGAAAATCTCGCGCTCCTGCGCGCGCAGGATCAGGTCAAGTTCGTGCTGGCTGATCGCGGCGACTATGACTGGGCCTGCGCGGTGCTGCGCGAGCATGGGCTCAACACGCGCTGCATGGTGCTGTTCTCGCCGGTTTATGGTGAACTGGCGCCCGCGGATCTGGCGCAGTGGATTCTGCACGACAAGCTCGATGTGCGATTCCAACTGCAACTGCACAAGCTGCTGTGGGGTGAGCAACCCGGGCGCTGAGTACCCTCTCCGGCCGGAAGGGCGGCCGTAGGGCCGGATACGTACTGCCTCGGCCTGCGTTGGTTCCGAACCCTCACCGCGTTCCCGAACTCCTTGCTCATCGGGTTAATGTTCACGTCTCACATCGTCATGACCCACACACCTCCCCGCGCCGTCGTACTTGTCTCCGGTGGCATGGATTCAGCAGTCACCCTGGCGCTGACGCGCGAGCGCGGCTTTGCCTGTTACACGCTAAGCGTGGCCTATGGTCAGCGCCACAGCGCCGAGTTGATCGCTGCCGCGCACAACGCGGTTGCGCTGGGTGCAATCGCGCACAAGACAGTGGCGGTGGACTTACGCAGCATCGGCGGTTCGGCGCTGACCGCCGAGATCGACGTGCCCGAGTCTGGCGGCGAGGGCATTCCGATCACTTACGTGCCGGCGCGCAACACCATCATGCTGTCCATCGCATTGGGCTGGGCCGAAGTGCTGGGCGCCGCGGATCTTTTTTGTGGCGTCAACGCGGTGGACTACTCGGGCTATCCCGATTGCCGTCCGGCCTTCATCGCCGCGTTCGAGCGTCTGGCGCGCGTAGCTACCAAGGCCGCCGTCGAAGGCCGGGAACTGCGCGTGCACGCGCCACTCATGGCCATGGGCAAGGCCGATATCGTGCGCGAAGGTTTGCGTCTGGGCGTGGACTTCGCGGCCACGGTGTCGTGCTACCAGGCCGATGCCGATGGCCGTGCCTGTGGGCGCTGCGACGCCTGCCGCCTGCGCGCCGAGGGATTTCATGCAGCTGGCGTTGCCGATCCCACGCGCTACGCTGTTTGATGAGCGCGCCGCGCTGCTAAACTTGTCGCACCTGCGGTTGGCGGCATGGGCTGCAGGGGCGCCAAGTCTGGTCCTGGCCCGGCATCGGCAGGATCAGCGCAGGCGAGGCAGTGCCTGATGCGCGCTGTCGCTGCGTCGTGCAGAGTCCAGCAGGCACGAAACCTCTTTTGCTTGTTCCCGTGGGCCGTTAGCTCAGTTGGTAGAGCATCGGACTTTTAATCCGCTGGTCGCTGGTTCGAATCCAGCACGGCCCACCATTGAAGCAATGCATCGGAGCCGCAGCGGAGCACGCCGGCGGCCTGCGAAGCAGCGCGGCCGATGCCGCTACAATGCCGCGTCCGCCGGTGCGGCCGGTGTCGCAGAGACTTTCGATGCAGCAGGACTGGCGCCGCCGCGCGGGCGCGGCACGCATACTGGTCGTTGGCGATGTGATGCTGGATCGCTACTGGTTCGGCGCGGTCGAGCGCATCTCGCCCGAGGCACCGGTGCCGGTAGCGCGCGTGCAGCGCGAGCAGGATCGCCTCGGCGGCGCGGCCAACGCGGCGCTGAACGTCACCAGCCTCGGCGCGCAGGCCACGCTGCTGTCGGTGGTCGGCAGCGACGAGCCCGGCCGGCGCCTGCAGCAACTGCTGGCCGAGTCGCCGATTCGCAGCGCGCTGCACGAGGATGCCAGCCTGCGTACCACGCTCAAGCTGCGCGTGATCGCGCGCCAGCAGCAACTGCTGCGCATGGACTTCGAGACCGCGCCCGATCACGAGCTGCTGGCGGTGCAGGGCGCGCGCTACGCCGCCGAGCTGCCGGCGCACGACGTGGTGCTGTTTTCCGACTACGGCAAGGGTGGCCTGACACACGTGGGCGAGATGGTGCAGGCCGCGCGCGTGGCCGGGCGCATCGTGCTGGTCGATCCCAAGGGCCGCGACTACTCGCGCTACGTCGGCGCCACGCTGATCACGCCCAACCGCGCCGAGTTCACCGAAGTGGCTGGCGACTGGCACGGCGAGGCCGAGCTGGACGCGCGCGCGCAGCGCCTGCGCGAGGACTTGAACTTGCAGGCCGTGCTGGTCACGCGCGCCGAGGAAGGCATGACCCTGTTCAGCGCTGCGGGCCGTTTGCACGTGGCGGCCGCTGCGCGCGAGGTGTTCGATGTGTCCGGGGCGGGCGACACCGTGATCGCCACGCTGGCCGCGATGCTGGGCGCTGGCGCCAGTCTGGAGGACGCCGTGCGCGCCGCCAACCGCGCCGCCGGCATCGTGGTCGGCAAGCAGGGCACCGCCAGCGTCAGCGCCGCCGAACTGTGGCCCGAGGAGTAAGCGCCATGCGCATCATCGTCACCGGCGCGGCCGGTTTCATCGGCAGCAATCTGGTGCATGCGCTCAATGCGCGCGGCATCGACGAAATCATCGCAGTGGATGATCTGGAGCAGGGCGACAAGTTTCGCAATCTAGTCGATTTGCGTATCGCCGATTACATCGACAAGCGCGAGTTCTACACGAGCTTCGCGCGCGGCCACTATGGCAAGGTCGAGACGGTGTTCCACCAGGGGGCGTGCTCGGACACCATGCAGCACGATGGTCGCACCATGCTGGATAACAATTATCGTGACAGCCGCGTGCTGCTGGATGCCTGCCGCGAGCGCGGTACGCGCCTGCTCTATGCCAGCTCCGCGGCGACTTATGGCGATGGTGCGCAGGGTTTTCGCGAACAGCCCGCCTGCGAGCGTCCGCTGAATGTGTATGGCTACTCCAAGCTGCTGTTCGATCAGGTCGTGCGACGCGCGCTGCCGCAGACGCGCAGTCAGGTGATCGGCTTCCGCTATTTCAATGTGTACGGAGCGCGCGAGCAGCACAAGGGACGCATGGCCTCGGTAGCCTTCCATCACTTCAACCAGTTCCGCAACGAGAGCAAGGTGAAGCTGTTTGGCGCCTACAACGGTTACGACGCGGGCAGGCAGGAACGCGATTTCGTGTGGGTGAACGATGTGGTTGCGGTCAACCTGTGGGCCTTCGAGCACGGCGCAGTCAGCGGCGTGTTCAACCTCGGCAGCGGGCGCGCGCAACCCTTCAATGACATCGCCGTGAGCACGGTCAACAGCCTGCGCGCACTGGGCGGCGAGCCGGCCCTGCCGCTGGCGGCGCTGGTGCAGGGCGGCTTGATCGAATACGTCGATTTTCCTGATGCCCTCGTGGGCAAGTACCAGTGCCACACCCAGGCCGACCTGGGTGCCTTGCGCGCGGCCGGCTGCACGCACACCTTTGCTCCGGTCGAGCAGGGCGTGGCGGCCTACGTGCGGCAGTTGGCCGAGGGCGGCCGGGGGAGAGGCGCAAGTCGGGAGGCGGAAAGCATCGTGGCGCGCGCTTCGTTGTCCGAGCAAGGGGAAAGATCTCGAGGTAACTGACCTTGCGCCTGAATTCAGGCGACTGGCTGCTCGTGTTACGCAACCGTATCCACATCGTCAACCGTCTCTGGGTTCAGACCGGCGTAGGGTTCAACGCGGCGCGGTCTGTCTCGCATTGCGTTACGACCGGGCAACATTCCGACCCGAAACCTTGCGTAACCGGAACCGCGCCAGCGCGAAATTTCGAGCGTCCGCTGTGGTCCAATCAACACGACTGAACGGTGCATCCAACATCCAAGGAGGTGTGCCATGAGTTACCAAGTGCTGAAACCGCTGGTTGTCGCGCTTGCCGTGCTCGGCTTGGCGTCCTGCGCGACAGTGCCCAGTGAACTGTCCGGCCACTATGCGGCGATCACGCCGCAGCAGGCCAGTGCAGGCGGGGCGTCAGGCACGCAGGTGCGCTGGGGCGGCAAGATCATCAAGACCGATCCCGGCCGCGGCGAAACCTGCATCTACGTGCTCGGCAAGCCGCTGAACAGCAGCGATGCCCGGCCGCGCATCGGCGCCGACTCGATCGGCCGCTTCGTCGCCTGCCACCCCGGCTTCTACGACCCCGAGGTCTATGCCAAGGGCCGCGAGCTGACCGTGACCGGTACCCTGCAGGGCACGGTGGTCAGGAGGGTTGGCCAGTACGACTACCCTTACCCGCGCGTAGCGGCTGACGTGATACACCTGTGGCCGGTCCGCCTCGCTTATCGCGGTTACTACGGCTACAACAGTTCTTTCTACAGCCCATTCTGGGGGCTCGGATACGGCCCCTGGTGGGGCGATGGCTTCTACGGCGGCGGTTTCTACGGTGGCGGCTTCTACGGCGACTACGACGGTGGCGACGACGACGACTAGTAGTGGCGCCCCAATCGGCCTACCTGATCATCGAGTACCGTGCGCGGCCAGCCCGCGCGCGGTGCATCATGGGTCGCCCCGTTCTTGTCATCGGGGTTGTTTCCAGCAGGCGGAAACTCATTGACAGATGAGGACATCCAAAGTCGAACATCGAGCGCTCGTGCGCCGCCGATCAAGAACACATAAAGCCGGATGGTGGCAAAGGTTCTGTCGGGGCGAATCAGGAGCATCCCGCGGAGTCATGGGCCGAGGAGCGTCGTTTCACTCGGGCGGCAGCATCTCCAGCGCCATGACGATGGCGTCCTCGCGCCCTCTGTGCGCCGGGTAGTAGCCGGGGCGACGACCGATCTCGTTGAAGCCGGCGTGCTCATACAGCGCGACCGCGTGCTGGTTGCTGGGCCGCACCTCCAAGAACACGCGTTGCGCTTCATGCCAGCGCGCCAGATCGAGCATGCGCTTGAGCAGGCGCTGGCCGTGGCCCAGTCCTTGTTCGGATGGCGCGATGCACAGATTCAGCAGGTGCGCTTCCTGCATGCCGACCGAGAGAATGCCGTAGCCGATGATGCGCGCGCCGCTGGCCAGCACCCAGGCGTTGTAACCGGCGCTGAGGCAGTCACGAAAGATGCCGCGCGTCCACGGAAACTCGTAGGAAGCAGTTTCGATCTCGGCGATTTGCGCCAGATCATCCACTTGCATGGGCCGCAGCGCGGCGGGTATCGATTGCGGTAGCGCGGCCATCACGCGGACCGTGCGTGGCGCCCGCGCAGGGCTTTCAGTGCGCGCCACAGCGTGCGCTTGCGTGCGGGCTGCGCCAGCATTTCTGCGGGTGCATCGGCGTGCTCGATCAAGGCGCTGGCTTGATGATCGAGCGGCAACAGGCGCCCCAGCGCAGTGCGCGCGTCGCTGCCCAGCACCAGATAGGCCGCCGCCGCGGGCAGTGCTTCATCCAGCGTGCTGAATTCAACGCAGGGCGCGCGCTGCAATGCGGCGGGCAGACACAACAGCGCGGCGCGCAGCAGTGCTTGCTGACGCGGATCGGTGGCGGCGCCTGTGGGCAGCAGCACGATCAGCGCCAGCCCGTCAGCCGGTGTAGCGACACCAGGCCTCGGCGCGGACAGGATGGCTGCTGGCTGCTGCGCTTGCAGCACGATCGGCGTTGCAGGTGTCGGCGCGCGCTGCGCAGCCTGCGCAACACGGCGCAACGCCAGCGGCTGCACGCCCAGCGCACGCAGCAGGCGCACACGCTCGGAGTGCGGCAACGCCAGCGCACTCATGGCGTGCCCGCGCGTCCGCGGCGGCGTTGGCGCTGCCGCGCGGCCAGGCCCAGCAGCGTCAGCACCGGGCCGGACAGCACGTACAACAGAATCACGCCGAAGGCCACGCGCGGCGGATCGATGGCCAGCGCCACCAGCACCAACACCACCACGAACAGGAAGATGAAGGGCACGCGATCGCCCTCCGGCCAGGCCTTGAAGCTGAAGTAACGGAAGCGGCTGACCATCAGCAGCGCGGCGGCGGCGGCCACGAACGGTGTGACGAAGACCAGCGCCCCGCCGTTCCAGCCAAGGCTTTGCGCGGCCCACAGATAAATCATGGTGAAGGCGGCCGCGGCCGGGCTGGCCAGTCCTTGAAAATAGCGCTTGTCGGCCATGCCAACCTGGGTGTTGAAACGCGCCAGGCGCAGCGCCGCGCAGGCCGCGTACATGAATGCCGCGGCCCAGCCGATGCGCCCCCACACCGGGCCATAGGCGCTCAACTTGGACAGCGACCACGAATACAGGATCAGGCTGGGCGCCAGGCCGAAGCTGACCAGATCGGAGAGTGAGTCGTACTGCACGCCGAACTCGCTCTGGGTATTGGTCAGTCGCGCCACGCGCCCATCCAGTCCGTCCAGCACCGCGGCCACGAACACCGCCAACACGGCGTCGCCAAAGTGCCCGCCCATCGCCGCGATGATCGCGTAGAACCCGGAAAACAGAGCCCCGGTGGTGAACAGGTTGGGCAGCAGGTAGATGCCCCGGCGCGGACGCCGTGGGGTTGGAGGAGCGTCATTCATGGCGGCAGTGTAAACCAAGCGCGGCGCGGTTCCGGGCTGGCATGGGCGGGCTTGTACAGGGTGCGCGCGTGCGCGACCGGCGTCACGCTGCGGTGGCTTCGCGGTGGCATCCGCGAGCAGTGCTCCGGGGCTCTGCTAAAGTGCCGACGACTACCTCAGGGGAGGCCTCCCGATGCGTCGCATGTTTCTTCTTGCCCTTGCGTTGCTGTTGCTCGCGCCGCTGGCTTCGGCCCAGGTTTACAAGTGGGTCGACGCCAAGGGCACGGTGCACTTCTCGCAGACGCCACCCCCGCCCGGGGTCAAGTACCAGTTGATGCACATGGCCAGCGACACCGGCAGCAGCGTGATGGGCACGCCGTCGACGGTGACCAGTACCAATGCCAATGCCGCGAACTCGGGCAAAGCACCCGGCGCGCAGGCGCCGGTGGCCAACACCCCCGCCAATCGTGTCGAGCTGTGCAAGCAGTTGCAGCAGAACATGATCCTGCTGGACAGCCCCGAGGCGCTCAACGTGGCCGGCGCGAATGGCAGGCCGGTGGCGCTGGACGCGCAGGCCCGCGCGCAGCAGAAAGCGCAAACGCAGGCGCAAATCCAGCAGTTCTGCGCGCCACCGAAAACACAGTAATTGCCCAATTGGCTGCCGTGTCCGACAGCGCGCGCGATGCCTCAGGTCGGCACGCCCTGCTGGCGCAGCCATATACCGAACTGCGGCAGCGACATGGCGCCGGACATGCGCGTCAGCTCGCGCCCGCCGCGAAACACGATCAGTGTCGGAATGCTGCGGATGCCGAGCATGGCCGCGGTGGCCTGATTGGCCTCGGTATCGAGCTTGGCGAAGCGCGCCTGCGGCTCGAACTGCGCTGCAGCCTGCTCGAACACCGGCGCGAAATTGCGGCATGGCCCGCACCACGCCGCCCAGCAATCCACCACCACCGGCAGTTGCGTGCGTCCGACCAGGGCACTGAAGTTGGCGTCGGTCAGCGCCACCGGATGCGCGTCGAACAGCGCTTTGCCACAGCGCCCGCATTGCGGTTGCTGGGTCAGGCGTGAAGCCGGCACGCGGTTGGTGGCTAGGCAGTGCGGGCAGGCGATTTCGAGGCTTTCGCTGGACATGATGGGCTCCGTGATCAGGTCGGCTCGCGTGTAACGGCGCATGGCGTGGCCGCGATTGATCTCGCCAAGATGGCGACTCCGGGCCACGATACAAGCCGTGCGGCGCGTGGCCCCCTATCTTGGACTATCCAATTCCGGCGCTGAGCATTATTGTGATGCGCATGCAGCAGGGGCAACGCATGCGAGATGGCGGCACGGTCGGGTGGAAAGGCTTGGTCGTAGCGGTAGCGCTGGCCACGCTGGCGGCCTGCGCGCCAGTGCGACAGCGACCCGTGGCGCCGATGTCCCAGTCGCCCGGAATGATTCTTTTCCACGGCAGCGCTATGTATCGCGAGCGCACGGCGCTACCGCAGGGCTCCACGCTCAGCGTCAGCCTGCTGCAAACGAGCGCTGGCGGCACGCGCATGCTGGCGCAGGTGAGCGGCTTGCCAGCGACGCATTCACCGGTGCCATTCGCGTTCAGCGTGCCACGCACGCTGTTGCAGCCCGGATATGCCTATGCGCTGAGCGCGCGCATCACCGATGCGCAGGATCGCGCGCTGTGGGTGCAGGCCGCGCCCGCGACGGTGGATCACGCCGTGGCCGACGAGTCGGTGACGCTGTGGCTGGTGCGCGCGGCGGCTGTGCCGGCAGCGCGGCCTGCACCCATGGCCGCCGCGCCGGTGCTTGCGCCGACGCAACGCGGACCTGCCTACGTCATCGCTGAAGGCCGCGAGCCGCAGTGGTCGGCGCGCATTTACGGTTTGGGCGCCGCGCGCAGCATGCACACCTCGATCGGCCACGACGACCCGCTGCGGCAAAGCCATGCCAAGGTCGAGCGTCTGCGCCTGAACTCGGGTGTGGTGGTTTACACCACGGCCGACGGATTCATCAGCTTGACCATCAGTCCGGGCGCCTGCCAGTTGCGCGGCAGCAAGAAAGCGCTGGCGTGGCGCGCAGTGCTGGAAACCCCTGCCGCCAGCTATCGTGGCTGCGCGCGCGGTTTTCCCTGAGAGAGCGCCGTTTGTGACCGCCCCCGGCTAGACTTCGCGTTTTGCCCGGGCTCGAAAGCCATGCCGATCGCCAAGGATCACGTCGTCAGCCTGCACTACCGCGTCAGCGAGGGCGGCCAGCCCATCGAAAGCTCGTTCGAGCGCAATGAGCCTCTGCACGTGCTGATCGGCCACCAGAACATCATCCCAGGCCTTGAGCAGGCGCTGCTCGGCCGTGATGCCGGTGAGCGCTTCAACATCACCGTGCCGCCCGAGCAGGCTTACGGTGCGCGTCAGGACGGCATGCTCGTGCGCGTGCCAAAGAAGTACTTCGCGCATGCAGGCCAGTTGCGCCCCGGCATGATGGTGCCGTTGGCGCTGAAGGACGGCGGTCAGGAGTGGGTCACCGTGACCAAGGTGGGCATGACCACGGTCGATGTCGATCGCAACCCGCCGATGGCTGGCAAGACGCTGGATTTCGAGGTGGAGATTCTCGCCGTGCGCGAAGCCAGCGCCGAAGAAGTCGCGCACCGCCATGCGCATGGCGCCGGCGGCGGTGCGCATAGCCATGGATGAGTCTGGGGGGGGTGCACGTGCTGCGTGAATCGGGAGCGGGGAGCCGATAACCGGGAGTGGGAAACGGGGGCGAAGCGCGTGGAGGTGCGGGCGCATGTCCGAGGGGGTCTTAGCGCAGCACGCGCTTGCCGTAGAGGAAATGCCGGCTCCAGTAGAGGTTGTCCAGCGCATCCAGGCGCACGGTGCCGCCGGTGTCCGGCGCATGCACGAAGCGACCCTTGCCGACGTAGATGCCGACATGGCTGACGCCGTTGCCCTCGGTCTGGAAAAATACCAGATCGCCGGGCGCAAGTTGCGCCAGATCAAGGCGCCGGTCGGGTAGACGGCTCATCTCGCGCGTGGTGCGCGGCAGATCCAATCTCGCCTCGGTGCGGTACACGTAGTCGACCAGGCCGCTGCAATCGAAACCGCTGGCGGGCGTGTTGCCGCCCCAGCGGTACGGCGTGCCGACCAGACTGATGGCGCGAAACAGCACGTTGTTGGCGGCCATCGCCGCGCTGCTGTTCGGCAGCGGGCGCGGCGGCGCGCTGGCGCAGGCGGCCAGCAACAGCAGCGCGAGCGCCAGCAGGATCAGTCGCAACCATCGATGCATCGGAGGACCTCGCTTGCGTCGCGGCGAGGTTAGCGCAGCGGCGCGGCAACTTGCACCACCAGGGTCAGCGGCGCCAGCTTCAGCGGCAGCAGCGCCGGTGGGTACACCGGGTTCTCGAACCGCGCCAGCGTTGCGCCGGAGAAGCTCTGCCCGGCGCTGAGCACGTAGCGGCGCGTGTTCGCCCCATGCACCGGCGTGTAGCTGCCGGTGCCTGCGAGTGGCGCAGGCGCGGGCACGGGTGGCGCGCTGGCGCAGGCAGCGAGCAGCACACCCCGCCAATAGACCAGCGACCTGCGCGCGTCGCTCGCGCCGTGCCGTCAGCGCAGCCAGACTCATGCCGGGGGCTTGTGCGCGGCTTTGCTTGCAGGTGTTTTCTCCGGGGGGATCTCAAATGTGATGGGCACTTCAATCCAACTCGCAACCGGCTTGCCACCCCGGGTTGCAGGTTTGAAGTGCCATTTGGTAGCTGCCTGCAGTGATGCATTGACCAGGTCCTGTGCTGGCTGCGGGCCAGGCTTCTGCACTTGCTTGATGGATAGCGGAGCGCCCTTTGTGCCGACCAGGACAGCCAGAAAGACCGTGCCCTGCTCGTGCTTTTTGACTGCATCGATGGGATAGCGCGGCGGCAACGTGTTGTTGAAGCTGATGTCTTGCGTAGGTGGATTCATGCCAGCCACGGTGTGTGTGGCAACCGGCACAGGGCTGGGTGCGGCCAGCACCGCGCCGCTAAGCAGGACCAAAATCAAGGCGGCACCGACTGCGCGGCGCGGCAGGGAACGAGGGGTTTGCGCAAGCATGGCGATACGCTCCTTGAGTTGACGCGGGTGGGCCACGCCACTGGCCAGCGGCAGGACGGCTCCGGTCGCGGCGAGCAGCAGGGTGTCGGCATAGGCGCGCGGCGCGGCGCGATGGCGCCGCAGCAGCAGCGCATCGCAAGCCAGCTCCTGATCGATCTGAAAACAGCGCCGCGCCCACGGCAGCAGCGGGTGCATCCAGAACAGCGCGCCCAGCAGCGCGGCGAGCAGGTTCCACCAGGCATCGCCTTGCGTGCGATGGCACAGCTCGTGGCGCAGGATGTGTGCCTGCTGCGCCGTGCTGTAGCGCTGCGTGAAGTCGGGCGGTAGCAGCAACAGCGGACGCGGCGCCCACAGTAGGGCCGGTCCCGCAGGGTGCATGGCGAGGCGCTGCGTGCGCGGCAGCGCATGCTGGCGGCGCACCGATTCGAGCATCGCCACGGGCAGTGCGTGCAAGCCACGGCGCAACGCCCGGTAGCGCCCTGTGAGCACCAGCAGCGCGCAGGCGCTCCCTGCGATCCAGACCATCAACAGCAGCAGCGCAGCGGGCGGCATTGTGGTAGCGCCGTGCGCCGGCGTGGCGTGCGCCAGCACCAGCATGCCGGCGTCCAGGTGGTACGGCAGTGCAGTCGATGCGGGACGCAGCGACGTCCACAGCGTGGCCAGCACCGCCACGGGCGGCAACAGCCATAGCCCATACGCGATGCGCATGCCGGCCAAGCGGCGCAGCGGATGACGCAGCAGCAATACCACCAGCAACGCCAGGCTGAATGCGGCCAGGGCATTCAGTGCGAACGCGGCCAGGGCGGACACGGCAACAGCATCGGGCGGAATCATGGTTGACTCCGCTTGTTCTTCTTGTCGGTGCGCCGTGTGATCGGCGCAGAGGACGCCGGCGCCGACTCGAGCTGGTCGAGCAGCGCGCGGATCTCGGCGATGTCCTTGCGGCTCAGTGCCTGGACGCGGCTGAAGTGTGCCAGCAGCGGCGGTAGGCGGCCAGCGAACAGGCGCTGCAGCAGCCCCCCGGCCTCCTCGCTGATCCACTCCTCGCGCTGCTTCAGCGCGGTGTAAATGTAGCGCCGGCCGTCGCGGTCGATCCGCACCACGCCCTTCTCGCGCAGGCGCGCCAGCAGGGTCTTGATCGTGGTCGGGCTCCAACTGCTGGAATCGGCGAGATGCGCCACGACCTGCTCGGCGCTGCTCGGACCGAGTGTCCACAGCGCTTCCATGACGCGACTTTCGGCGGGCGTGATCGACATGGCGAGATTCGGCTACGGATGTAGTCTATATGACTACGCCTGTAGTTTGTGGCTGTCAAGTGCTGCCGCGAAAACAGGCGCGTCATTGCACCCTGGCGCTATTGCGGCGCGGGCGCTGGAGCGGCTGCGCGGTCGGCGCAGCGCGCTATTGCTTCAGCCGGTCGCGGCCAGATCACCGTGCTCGTTTTCGAGGCGGCGTTCGAAATCCAGCGAGCGCTGCAGCGCGGCGGCGCGCAGCACCAGCGAGACCGGCTGGCCATTGCACAAGTTTGCGAGCAGGGACTGATGGAGGCAGGTGAAGGTGGGATCGGCCTGCGCCTCGGCCAGGGCGACGATCAGCGTGGCCAGCCAGCCACTGTCGGGATTGCGCAAAGTCAAAAGCAGTTCGGAAGTGGCGGCCATGGCAGTACTCTCGGGAGTCATGGCCAATCTGAAGCAGGCTCCGTGCCATACATTTACACATTGCAGAAACAATGATTTACGAATGACTCTGCAAGTCACGGTTTGTGATCATGCATGTGCTGCGCGTCACATTGCGACGCGCATGGGACCTTGCGCGGCAGCTTGCCGTCCCCTGGACACACGGCGCGCCACCATGCGAAAGGTACACACGACACCCGCTTACAATGCGCGCATGAGTGGCCAAAACGATGTACTGATTCTGGGTGCGGGCGTGATCGGTCTGGCTTGCGCGCTGCAGTTGCTGCGCGCAGGCGCGCGCGTCACCGTGATCGAGCAGACCGCGCCAGGCGCCGGCGCCTCGCACGGCAACTGCGGCACCATCACTCCCAGCCACGCGCCACCGCTGACCGCGCCGGGCGCGGTGCTGCGTGCGCTGCGCTCACTGCTGCATGCGGATGCGCCCTTGCGCATCAGTCCAGGGCTGGATCTGGCGCGCTGGCGCTGGTTGTTCGGTTTCGCGCAGCAGGCGCGTCCGACCGCGTTCTGGCGCGCCGCGCAGGCGCGCGCCGCGCTGCTGCAGCGTGCCCGTGATCTGCTGCCGCAGATGCTTGAGCGCGAAGGCATCGACGCCGGCTGGAGCGAGCAAGGTCTGTTGCTGGTGTTCCGCGACGCGCGCGCGTTGGCCGCCGAGCAGGACTATGTGGAGATGCTGCAGCGCCTGCAGATTGACGCGCGCGTGTTGTCTGGCGCCGAGGTTGAGGTGCGCGAGCCGGCGCTGCGCCCCGGCGTGGCTGGCGCCATCGAGCACACGGGCGATGCCATGCTGCGCCCGGAGCGGCTGATCGCGGGCCTGTCGGCCCGCGTGCAAGCCCTGGGCGGCGTGATCGAATCCGGCGCGCGCATCGAAGGCTTTGATACAGGCGACGCGCGCATCGCCGCGGTGCGCACCACGCGCGGCAGCTTCAGTGCCACGCAGGTGCTGCTGGCGCTGGGCGCGTGGTCGCCGCTGCTGGCGCGGCATCTGGGCCTGCGCATTCCGGTGCAGCCGGGCAAAGGCTATTCGATGACCTGGGACGCACAGCCCGATGCGCCGCGCGCGCCGCTGGTGCTGAAGGAGCGCAGCGTGTGCGTCACCGCCTGGGAGGACGGGTTTCGTCTGGGCAGCACGATGGAGTTTTCCGGCTGGTCCGAGGGTCTCAACCCGGTGCGCCTGGCCGCGTTGCAGCGCGCTGCGAGTGAATATCTGCGCCATCCGCCGCAGGCGCCGGCGCGCGAGCAATGGTGGGGCTGGCGACCGATGAGCCGCGACGAGGTGCCGTTGATCGGCCCGAGCACGCGCTGGCGCAACCTGTGGCTGGCCACCGGCCACGGCATGCTCGGTGTGAGCATGGCCGCGGCTACCGCGGAGTTGATCACGCAACTGCTGGATGGGCACGCGCCCACCCTTGATGCCGGGCTTTACGCGCCGGCACGCTTCGGCTTGTAAGACCGCGCTCGCGCTGTGGCATTGCGGCGGCGTCGCGTGCGCGTCGATCGGACTAGGATGGCGTCGCACTCACTGGAGAACCGCCATGAAACTCAACGTAGGCAGTCTGGATCGCATCATCCGTATCGCCATCGGCATCGCGTTGCTGGCCTTGATTTTCATTCTGCCGGGCAATGAGCGCTGGTGGGGCTTGATCGGCCTGCTGCCGCTGGGCACCGGCCTGTTCGGATTTTGCCCGGCGTACACGCTGTTCGGCCTCAACACCTGCCCGATGAAGACGCGTGCCAAGTCCTGATCGGGCTGGAATCGCGCCGGCTTTTTCGGAGTCATGGCCATGAGCGATTTCAGCCTGCATCGCGGCACCGCGCCGCTGCTGGTCAGCCTGCCGCACAACGGCATCGAACTGCCGTCCGCGATCGCCGCGACGCTGACGCCTGCGGCGCTGCGCGTGCCGGATACCGACTGGCACATGTCGCATCTGTACGGCTTCGCGGTGGAGCTGGGCGCCAGTGTGCTGGTGCCGCGCTGGTCGCGCTACGTGGTCGATCTGAATCGCCCGCCCGATGGTGCTGCGTTGTATCCGGGCCGCACCGAGACCGGACTTTGCCCGACCGAAACTTTCGCCGGCGAGGCGATCCATCAGGCGGGCGGTGCGCCCGATGTGTTTGTCACCGCGCAGCGCCGCGCGCGCTACTGGCAGCCGTATCACGACGCGCTGCGCGAGGAGCTGGCGCGGCTGCGCGCGCAGTTTCCGCGCGTGCTGCTGTGGGAAGGCCACTCGATCCGCGGGCGCGTGCCGCGCCTGTTCGATGGCGAGCTGCCGGATCTGAATCTGGGCAGCGCCGACGGTTTCAGCTGCGACGCGTCGGTGCAGTTGGCCATCGCGCACGCGCTGGCCGCGCAGCACGACTACAGCTACATCATCAACGGGCGTTTCAAGGGCGGCTACATCACGCGCCATTACGGCCAACCGCAGCAGGGCGTGCACGCGCTGCAACTGGAGCTGGCGCAGCGCACCTACATGGATGAGGACAGCTTCGCCTGGGACGGCGCGCGCGCCACGCGCCTGCAAAGCTTGCTGCGCGTGTTGCTGCAGGCGGGGCTGACGGCGGTCGGCTGAATCAAGTGCGGCATGACACCAAGGCGATCAAGCACGAAATGCGGAACGCGGTGAGAACGCACGTCCATGCAGCGAAGCTGGCAGCCAGCAGGCCCGGCCCGATTCAGCGCGCGAAATCCAGCGGCCGGGTCAGGCGCGCCAGCGCGCCAGCCTGCGCATCAAGCAGCGCTTGCGGCTGCTCCACGCGCATGCCCAGCGGGCGGATCTGGCCGTCGAACAGGCTGTAAATCCAGGCGTGCACGGCGATTTCCTGGCCGCGCGCCCACGCGTCCTGCACTACCGTGGTCAGGCACACGTTGGCGGCTTGCTCGATCACGTTCAACTCGCACAGGCGCGCGTGGCGCAGGCTGTCCATGTCGACTTCATCGAGCATGGCGCGGTGTTTGATCAGCACGTCGCCGACGTGGCGCAGCCAGTTGTCCACAAGGCCCAGACGGCTTTGATCCAGCACCGCCTGCACGCCGCCGCAGCCATAGTGTCCGACCACGAGGATGTGCTTGACCTTGAGCACATCGACTGCGAACTGGATGGTGCTGAGGCAGTTCAGATCGCCGTGCGCCACCACGTTGGCGACGTTGCGATGCACGAACACCTCGCCTGGTGGCAGGCCGATGATTTCGTTGGCCGGCACGCGGCTGTCGGCGCAGCCGATCCACAGGTATTGCGGCGCCTGCTGGCGTGACAGGCGCTTGAAAAAATCGGGTTCACGATCGCGCTGGGTTTGCGCCCAGCGGCGATTGTTGGCCAGCAGTTCGGCGATTTTCGGCATGCGCGCAGGATAACCCAGAGCACTGCGCGCATGGCGCGCGAGGCCCCCAGGATCGGCGCCGCGGACGCCATGTTCACCGCGCTCAGAACGTCGCGCTGCCCGGCGTGCGCGGGTAGGGGATGGCATCGCGGATATTGCTCAGTCCGCACAGATAACACAGCAGGCGCTCGAAGCCGAGGCCGAAACCGGCGTGCGGCACGCTGCCATAGCGGCGCAGATCGCGGTACCACTGGTAGTGCGCCGGATCGAGCTTGAACTGCTGCATGCGCCGGTCGAGATAATCCAGGCGCTCCTCGCGCTGGCTGCCGCCGATGATCTCGCCGATGCCGGGCGCCAGCACATCCATCGCCGCCACGGTGCGGCCGTCGTCGTTGAGGCGCATGTAGAACGCCTTGATCGCCTCGGGATAGTTCATCACCACCACCGGGCGGCCGACGTGCTCCTCGGCCAGATAGCGTTCATGTTCGGTCTGCAAGTCGATGCCCCAGGCCACCGGGAACTCGAACTTGCGCGGCGCGTTTTGCAGAATACTGATCGCCTCGCCGTAATCGATGCGTGCGAACGGCTCGCGCACGAACGACTCGATGCGGCTGATCACCGTGGGCTCGACGCGCTCGGCGAAGAACGCCAGATCATCCATGCGCTCGTCCAGCACGGCCTTGAAGATGGCCTTGAGAAAACCCTCGGCGAGCGTGGCGTCGGTGCCCAGATCAGCAAACGCGATCTCCGGCTCGACCATCCAGAACTCGGCCAGATGGCGCGCGGTGTTGGAGTTCTCGGCGCGGAAGGTCGGCCCGAAGGTGTACACCTTGCTCAGCGCCAGGCAGTAGGCCTCGACATTGAGCTGGCCGGAGACGGTGAGAAACGCCTCCTTGCCGAAGAAGTCCTTGTCGAAATCGATACCGCCGCCTGGTGTGTGCGGCAGGTTGGCCAGGTCCAGCGTGGACACGCGGAACATCTGTCCGGCACCCTCGGCATCGGAAGTGGTGATGATCGGCGTGTTCACCCACACGAAACCCTGCGCGCCCAGATAGCGATGGATGGCGCTCATCGCGGTGTGGCGCACGCGCGCCACCGCGCCGATCAGGTTGGTGCGCGGGCGCAGGTGCGCGACCTCGCGCAAGAACTCCAGTGAATGCGCCTTGGGTTGGATCGGATAAGTCTCGGGATCTTCGACGAAGCCGGTCACCTCGATGGCGCTGGCCTGGATCTCGAACGACTGTCCCTGACCCTGCGAAGGGCTCAGCAGGCCGGTGGCGCGCAGCGCGCAGCCGGCGCCGAGGCGCCTGATCTCGGATTCGTAGTTGCCCAGCGTGGCTGGTGCGACGATCTGGATCGGCGCGAAACACGAGCCGTCGGACAGGTTGATGAACGACAGCCCGGCCCTGGAGTCGCGCCGCGTGCGTACCCAGCCCTGCACGGTCACGCTGTGGCCGGACTGCGCGCCCGCGAGAGCCTGCTTGACACTCAAGATCGCCATGGTCATTCGCTCCTCGGGTGCGCTCGCGCGCCTGCGGCCAAACCCGGATCGTACCCGAGCCCCGCGCGCGCGCTAAACTGCCAGCATGAAAAACGTTGCATCTCTGCCCATCACCCTCAGTGCCGCCGCGCGTGCGCGTTGCGCCGAGTTTTTGGCGCATCAGCCTGATGCGCGTGCGGTGCGGTTTTCGGTCAAGCGCAGCGGCTGCTCGGGTTACAGCTACGTGGTCGATCTGGCCGATGAGCTGGGTGCCGATGATCTGCTGGCCGAATACGAGGGCGTGCCGGTCGTGGTGGCTGAGGCCAGCCTGCCGATGCTGCAGGGCGTGCAGGTGGACTTCCGTCGCGAGGGCCTGAATGCGGCTTTCGTGTTCGAGAATCCCAACGCCACCGGCGCCTGCGGCTGCGGCGAGAGCTTCACCGTCGGCTGATCCCGCCGCGCCAGTGCAAGCGCGGTCGGCTTGCCGCGCAGGCCGCGCCGCGGCTACACTTCCGCTTCTGTCTGCCGCGTGCAGGCAGCTCTTGCCTCACCGCCGGCCCGTGGTCGCGTCGGGAGGCTGCGCCTTTCGGGGCCATCCACGAGGACACAGCATGCGTCATTACGAAGTCGTGTTTCTGGTCCACCCGGACCAGAGCGAGCAGGTTCCGGCCATGCTCGAGCGTTACAAGAACCTGGTCGAGACCGATGGCGGCAAGATCCATCGCATCGAGGACTGGGGCCGTCGCCAACTGGCCTACACCATCCAGGACTTGGCCAAGGCGCACTACGCCATGCTCAATATCGAGTGCGGCGCCAAGACCGTGGCCGAGCTGGATACGGGCTTCCGCTTCAACGATGCCGTGTTGCGGCATCTGATCACACGTCGCGACGATGCCGTGACCGAGCCTTCGCCGATCCTGAAGGCCAAGGAAAAGGAAGAGTCCAAGTCGCCGCGGCGTCGTGACGAGGACGGCGAAGGCGCCGTCGAATCGCGCGAACAGGCCGCCTGAGGAGCATCGCCATGTCCAAATTCTTCCGCCGCCGCAAGTTCTGCAAATTCACCGCCGAGGGCGTGACCGAGATCGACTACAAGGATCTCAACACCCTGCGCCAATACCTCACCGAGAACGCCAAGATCGTGCCCAGCCGCGTGTCCGGCACCAAGGCGCGCTATCAGCGCCAGTTGGCCACGGCGGTCAAGCGCGCGCGCTTCCTGGCGCTGTTGCCCTACACCGACGCGCACGACGTCTGAGCCGGCGCTTGCGCTGATTCGGACACCCGCAAGGTTGCGCCCGCGTGGCGCTGACGAATACGGATACCACCATGGAACTAATCCTGCTTGAGAAAGTGAAAAACCTGGGCAACCTCGGCGACAAGGTCCAGGTCAAACCCGGTTATGGCCGCAATTATCTGGTGCCGCACGGCAAGGCGGCACCGGCCACGGCGGCCAATCTGGCCGACTTCGAGAAGCGTCGCGCCGAACTCGAAGCCAGGCACAACGCGCTGCTCGCCTCCGCCGAGGCGCGCCGCGCCGCGCTGGATGGCCAGGAAGTCAGCCTCAGCGTCAATGCCAGCCCGGAAGGCAAGTTGTACGGCTCGGTCGGTCCGCGCGAAATCGCCGAGGCTTTTACCGCGCGCGGTCTGCACGTGGAAAAAAGCGAAGTGATCATGCCTGAAGGCCCGATCCGCGCGACCGGCGAATCCAGCCTGACGCTGGCTCTGCATGCTGATGTCAATGCCGCGATCAAGGTGATCGTGCAGGCGTTGTGATTCCACGCTGCGCTGCTTGACCACGACGGGCGCCCTGGGCGCCCGTCGTTTTTCACTGCATTTTCTCCAGCACTGCGTGATCGCGTCGCAGGCACTGCGACGCCGCAGGCGCACTTTCGCGCACAGCTTATCCACAGGCTTGTGCTCTTCCGCCCTGTCGCGCCGCGGTCCATCATCCCCGCTTGGCCGCGCGTCGCCCGGCCACCGCGCAAGCCGGAGTTTCCATGCCTTCCCTGATGCCCGAACGCAAGCCCGCACCGTCCATCGACAGTCTGCGCATTCCGCCGCATTCGATCGAGGCCGAGCAGGCGGTGCTGGGCGGCATCATGCTGCAGCCCGAGGCATGGGATCGCATCGCCGACCTGGTCACCGCCGAAGATTTTTACCGGCGCGATCATCGCCTGATCTTTGCCGCCATCGGCCAATTGATCGAGCGCAACCAGCCCTGCGATGCGATCACCCTGGGCGAGTGGTTCGAGTCGCAGCAGCAGGCCGGCGATGTCGGCGGCATGGGTTATCTGGCCGAGTTGGTCAACAACACGCCCAGCGCCGCCAATGTGCGCGCCTACGCCGAGATCGTGCGCGAGAAGTCCCTGCTGCGCCGCCTGATCGACGCCGGCGTGTCCATCGCCGAGGACGGCTACCGCCCCGAGGGCCGCGCCACGCGCGAGCTGGTGGATCTGGCCGAGCAGCGCGTGTTCGCCATCGCCGAGGGCGGCAAGCGCGCCGGGCAGGGCTACGTCGGCATGCACGAAACCGCGCGCGAGGTGCTGCGCCTGCTGCAAGAGCGCTACGAGCACCGTGGCCAGCTCACCGGGCTGGCCACCGGCTTCACCGATCTGGATCGCCTGACCTCGGGCCTGCAGCCCTCCGATCTGGTCATCGTCGCGGCGCGCCCGGCCATGGGCAAGACCGCGTTCGCGCTGAACATCGCCGAGCACGCCGCACTGCGCAGCAAGAAAACCGCGCTGGTGTTCTCGATGGAAATGTCGGCCACGCAGTTGGGTTTTCGTCTGGTGTCCTCGGTCGGGCGCATCGACCAGACGCAACTGCGCAACGGCGATATTCCCGACGAGGACTGGCCGCGCGTGACCAATGCCATGAGCCTGCTCAGCGGTGCGCACATCTTCGTCGATGACACCCCGGCACTGGCGCCGATGGAACTGCGCGCGCGCGCGCGGCGTCTGCAGCGCGAGCACGGCCTCGGCCTGATCGTGATCGATTACCTGCAACTGATGCAGGTCCCCGGCAACACCGAGAACCGCGCCACTGAAATCTCGGAAATCTCGCGCGGCCTCAAGGCGCTGGCCAAAGAGCTCAACGTGCCGGTGGTGGCGCTGTCACAGCTCAACCGATCCCTGGAACAGCGCACCGACAAGCGCCCGGTAATGGCCGACCTGCGCGAGTCCGGCGCCATCGAGCAGGACGCCGACGTGATCATGTTCATCTACCGCGATGAGTATTACCACAAGGATTCACCCGACAAGGGCCTTGCCGAGGTGATCATCGGCAAGCAGCGCAACGGTCCCACCGGCACGTTCAAATTGGCTTTTCTGGGTCGCTACACCAAGTTCGAGAACTATGATCCAGGCCAGTACGGCGGGAGTTTCGAGTGAGTCGACTGGCCGTCGCGCACATCGATCTCGCGGTACTGACGGCCAACCTCACGCGCCTGCGCGCACTGGCCGCGCCTGCGCGACTGATGGCGGTGATCAAGGCCGATGGTTACGGCCACGGCCTGGAGCGCGTGGCGCGCGCCTTTGCTGGCGCCGATGCCTTTGGTGTGGCCGCCATCGCCGACGGCCAGCGCCTGCGCGCGGCCGGGCACGACGAGCGCATCGTGGTCTTGTCCGGACCGGATGCGCCGGGCGATCTGGCTGAACTGCGCCGCCTCGATCTGGACGCGGTGATCCATCACCCCAGCCAACTCGAGTGGCTGGAAGCCGAGGCTGGCGGCGCGCCGTTGCGCGTGTGGCTGAAGATCGATTCTGGCATGCACCGGCTGGGCTTCGCGCCGGCGCGCGTGGCCGAGGTGCATGCGCGCCTGACGCGGCTGCCGCAGGTGTCCCCGGAGATCGTGCTGATGACGCATTTCGCTGCCTCGGACGAGTTCGTCAATCCGGTCACCGCGCAACAGATCGAAACCTTCGCCGCCGCCACGCGCGGTCTGCCGGGGCCGCGTTCGCTGTCCAATTCGGCGGCGCTGCTGGGCTGGCCGTCGGCACGCGGCGACTGGGTGCGCGCCGGCGGGTTGCTGTATGGATTGTCGGTGGTCGCGGGCAAAACCGGCACCGATCATGGCGTGGCGCCGGCGATGCGTTTGGCCACGCGCCTGATCGCGATCAACCGCGTCGCACGTGGCGAATCGATCGGCTATGCAGGCACCTGGCGCTGCCCCGAGGACATGCCGGTGGGCATCGCCGCGATCGGTTATGGCGACGGCTATCCGCGCAGCGCGCCCAGTGGCACGCCGGTGTTGCTGCGCGAACGCGAGGTGGCGCTGATCGGGCGCGTGTCGATGGACCTCCTGGCGCTGGATTTGCGTGTCGTGCCCAACGCCCAGGTTGGCGACGAAGTGGTGTTGTGGGGGCCGGATCTGCCGGTCGAGCACATCGCCGCCGCCGCCGGCACGATCAGTTACGAGCTGACCTGCGGCGTGACCCGACGGGTGTTGTTCGTCGAGGGTTGAGGACCGCGCGCCGCCGTCATCGGCGCGCCATCGCAGCGCGTCAAGCTGAACCCGCGCTGCGCGCGGGATGAACTTTGCTGCGATGCAGCGAGTCTGACTTCCGTGTGCCGCGCCGTGGCTGGATCAGCGCGCCGGTGCAGTCGCGCTGACGCAGCCTTGCGCGCCGCTCTCTCGCGGGCAGTCCTGCACAGGTGCGGCCCTGCCTCGATGATCAGGAGAAATTCCCATGCAAGAAATCGATGTCGCCAAGCAGGCGTTTGCCATGCCACTGGCGCACCCCGCCTATCCGCGCGGTCCGTACCGCTTCGTCAATCGCGAGTTTTTCGTCATCACCTACCGCACCGATCCGGCACGCTTGCGCGCGCTGGTGCCGGAGCCGTTGCAGCCGCTGGATGACACGGTGAAGTTCGAATTCATCTCGATGCCAGATTCGACCGGCTTTGGCCACTACCACGAGTCGGGTCAGGTCGTGCCGGTGACCTACAAGGGCAAGCCGGGCACGTATCAGATCGCGATGTTTCTCGACGACGAGGCGCCGCTGGCCGGTGGCCGCGAGATCTGGGGTTTTCCCAAGACCATGGGCAAGCCGACGCTGCGCGTGGAGAAAGACACCCTGCTGGGTACGCTCGATTACGGTCCGGTGCGCATCGCCACCGGCACCATGGGCTTCAAGCACAAGGCGCTGGATCTGGACGCGGTGCGCAAGAGCCTGAGCGCGCCCAATTATCTGTTGAAGATCATTCCGCACGTGGACTGCACGCCGCGCATCTGCGAGCTGGTCGAGTACGACCTCGACGATCTCGTGGTCAAGGGCGCGTGGAGCGGCCCCGCCGCGCTGGAATTGCACCAGCACGCGCTGGCGCCGGTGACCGATCTGCCGGTGCTGGAAGTGGTCTCGGCGGTGCACGTGCTGACCGACCTCACCCTCGGCCTCGGGCGCGTGGCGCACGATTATCTGGCCAGGCCGCGCGCAAGATGAGCGCGTGCGCGCGACGCTTTCGCAAGCCCATTCGTCCATCCATTCGCAAGCCAGGAGTCACACCATGAACATGCAGCTCAGTCTCAAGGACAAGACCGCCATCGTCACCGGCGCTGCCAGCGGCATCGGCCATGAAATCGCCGAAACCTACGCCCGCGCCGGTGCCAAGGTCGCCATCGCCGATTTGAATCTGGAGGCCGCCAAGGCCACCGCAGAAGCCATCAACAAGGCCGGCGGCAAGGCCATGGGCGTGGCCATGAACGTCACCGACGAGGCCCAGGTCAACGCCGGTTGCGCGGCAGTGGCCAGGGCTTTTGGCGCGGTGGATATTCTGGTGTCCAACGCCGGTATCCAGATCGTCAATCCGATCGAGAGTTATGCCTTCGCTGACTGGAAGAAACTGCTCGCCATCCATCTCGACGGCGCCTTCCTCACCACCAAGGCGGTGCTGCCCGGCATGTACGCGAAGAAGTCGGGCGTGGTCATCTACATGGGCTCGGTGCACTCGCACGAGGCGTCCAAGCTGAAGAGCGCCTACGTCACCGCCAAGCACGGTCTGCTAGGGCTGGCACGTGTGCTGGCCAAGGAAGGCGGCGACAAGGGCGTGCGCTCGCATGTGATCTGCCCCGGCTTCGTGCGCACACCGCTGGTGGAAAAACAAATTCCCGAGCAAGCCAAGGAGCTGGGCATCAGCGAGGCGGACGTGATCAAGAACGTGATGCTCAAGGACACGGTCGACGGCGAGTTCACCACCACCGCCGACATCGCCAACCTAGCGCTGTTTCTTGCCGCATTCCCCACGGCGGCGCTGACTGGGCAGTCGGTCATCGCCAGCCATGGCTGGTTCATGAACTGAGATGGATCGATTCGCAAAACCGGGCATTCCTGTCGCGGTTTGCGAGCCAATGGTCGCGGCCAGGCCGCGCCACCTTTGTCGCGACAAGCACTGACGTACTCGTCGCGGCGGTACGCCCCCGTGTCGGAGCGGTTTTTCAGACTGCTGCACACAGGCCATCACTGCACAGGAGCAAGCCCGTGGCGCGCACACCGACACTTACACCGACACGCACACGCACACGCACACCCGCACGCACTGAACGCGCGCCGGCACGCGCTGCGGCTGCGCGCATCGACGCGCCCGCTCACGCCACGCCTGCAACGGCCGCTGCCGCCGCGACAGATCCGTTGCACAAGAACCTCGCCCAATACGGCGAAACCGCGCTGGTGCTGCAAGGTGGCGGTGCGCTGGGTGCTTATCAGGGCGGCATCTACGAGGCGCTGGACGCGGCGGCGGTGCGCATCGATCGCATCGCCGGCATTTCCATCGGCTCGATCAATGCCGCGCTGATCGCCGGCAATCCACCCGCGCAGCGCGTCAAGGCACTGCGCGAATTCTGGCAACTGGTGACACGTCAGCCACTGCTGCCGCCCTCGCCGTGGGAGTTGTTCGAGGACGCACTGGAATGGCCCGCGCCGTTGCGCGAGTGGCAAGGCCATATCGAGGGCCTGCGCGCGATCATGGAAGGCCAGCGTGGATTTTTTCATCCGCGCCAGAATCTGCTGCAGAGCCCGCACTTCACCAGCTTCTACGACACCGCGCCGTTGCGCGCCACGCTGGAAAGCCTGGTGGATTTCGAGCTGCTCAATCAAGGTCCGATGCGCATCAGCGTGGCCGCGGTCAATGTGAGAAGCGGCAACTTCGAGGTCTTCGACAGCGCCGAGCAAAAGCTGGGGCCGGAGCACATCATGGCCTCGGGCGCGTTGCCGCCGGGCTTTCCGCCGGTGCAGGTGGGCAAGGAGTTCTACTGGGACGGCGGGCTGGTATCCAACACGCCGCTGCTGCAGGTGCTGGGCGGACATCCCCAGCAGAACACGCTGGTGTTTCAGGTGGATCTGTGGAACGCCGAGGGCGCGTTGCCCAGGGATTTGGCGCAGGTGCTGTCGCGGCAAAAGGACATTCAATTCTCCAGCCGCACGCGCGCGTTTACCGACCTGCTGCAGCGCGCGCACGAGCAGCGCCACATCCTGCGCGAGCTGCTGCAGCGCATTCCGCGCGCGCAGCACGATGCGTTCTGCCGCGAGGTCGAGGCGATGGCGCGCGACGAGCGCTACAACGTCGTGCACATGATTTATCGCGACAAGCCGCAAGACGGCCAGGAGAAGGACTACCAGTTCGGCCGCCGCGCCATGCTGCGCCACTGGGGCGCCGGCCGCGCCGACACGCGCGCCACGCTGGCGCACGCCGACTGGTTCGCGCTGCCCGCTGCCGCGCACCCGTTCCGTACCCACGACCTGCATCGTGGTGGCTGATGGCGCCGCACACGGCGTCTCACGGTGCGCGACGCCGACTCGCTATGCTGCGCGCTCCGATCAGGAGCAGGTCGTGGCCAAGGCGAAAACCGCGTACGTCTGCAATCAGTGCGGTGCCGAGCACACGCGCTGGCAGGGCCAGTGCGCGGCGTGTGGCGCCTGGGACACCTTGAGCGAAATCGTGTTGGAATCCGTCACGCGCGCTGTGCCGGTGGTCAAGCGCAGCGGCTATGCCGGGCAGATCAGCGCGCGCATCACACCCTTGACCGAAGTGGCGCTGCAGGCGGAGGCGCGCAGCCTGATCGGCATCGGCGAGCTGGACCGCGTGCTCGGCGGCGGCCTGGTGCAGGGTTCGGTGGTGCTGGTCGGCGGCGATCCCGGCATCGGCAAATCCACGCTGTTGCTGCAGATGCTGGGCGCGCTGGGTGCGCGCCTCAAGGGTTTGTACGTCAGCGGCGAGGAGTCGCTGGCGCAGATCGCCGCGCGCGCGCAACGCCTCGGACTGGAACTCGGTCCTCTGCACGGGTTGGCCGAAACCTGCATCGAGCGCATCCTCGAACACGCGCAGGCCGCGCATCCGCAGTTGCTGGTGATCGATTCGGTGCAGACGCTGTGGAGCGAACAACTTGGCGCCGCGCCGGGTTCCATCAGCCAGGTGCGCGAGACCGCCGCGCGCCTGGTGCGCTATGCCAAGGAAACCGGCACCAGCGTGTTTCTGGTCGGGCACGTGACCAAGGAAGGTGGCATCGCCGGTCCGCGCGTGCTGGAGCACATGGTCGATGCGGTGCTGTATTTCGAGGGCGATGCCGACAGCCGCTTCCGCGTGCTGCGCGCGTTCAAGAACCGCTTTGGCGCGGTCAATGAGCTGGGCGTGTTCGCCATGAGCGAGCGCGGCCTGCGCGAGGTGCCCAATCCCTCGGCGATTTTTCTCGGCACGCACAGCGGGCCGACGCCGGGCAGCGCGGTGATGGTCACGCGCGAGGGCACGCGCCCGCTGCTGGTCGAGGTGCAGGCGCTGGTCGATGCCTCGCCGCTGGCCAATCCGCGGCGCGTGGCGCTGGGCCTGGACGGCAGCCGCATGGCGATGCTGCTGGCGGTGCTGCACCGGCATGGCGGTGCGGCGGTGTACGACCAGGATGTGTTCGTCAACATCGTCGGCGGCATCCGCGTGCAGGAAACCGCGGCCGACCTGCCGGTGCTGCTGGCGGTGCATTCCAGCTTTCGCGATCGCGCGCTGGCCGGCAAGACCGCGCTGTTCGGCGAGGTGGGCCTGTCCGGCGAGATCCGCCCGGTGCCCAACGGCGAGGAGCGCCTCAAGGAAGCCGCCAGCCACGGCTTCGAGCGCGCCATCGTGCCGCGTGCCAACGCGCCGAAGAAAAGCCATCATGGCGCGATGGAAATCATCGCCGTCGAGCGCCTCGATCAGGCGCTGGCGGTCAGCCTGTAGACTTCAGCGCAACATCAGGAGAGCGGTTGGAAAACCGCGACAAAGGTGGCGCGGCCCTGCCGCGATCGTTT
The DNA here is from genome assembly GCF_054637675.1 of Metallibacterium sp. Classification (NCBI taxonomy): domain Bacteria; kingdom Pseudomonadati; phylum Pseudomonadota; class Gammaproteobacteria; order Lysobacterales; family Rhodanobacteraceae; genus Metallibacterium; species Metallibacterium sp. The sequence continues at coordinate 49,139 of NZ_JBTSRB010000006.1, read as the reverse complement.
GCTTGCAAACCACGGTAGGATGCCCGGTTTTGCAAATTGACAAGGAGATTTCGCGATGAGCGCCAGCGACGAATTGCGTCTGCACATCAGCCAGGTGGGCGATTACGCCTTCCGCATCGAGTTCGAGGGCACGCAACTGCAGGCCCTGCTCAGCGACGAGCCATCACCGCTGGGCCACGATGAAGGCCCCAATCCCTCGCGCCTGCTGCTGGCGGCGATCGGCAACTGCATGGCGGCCAGCCTGGTATTCGCGCTGCGCAAGTTCAAGAATCAGCCCGGTCCGATCACCGCCAGCGTGCGCGCCACGCCCGAACGCAACGCTGAAGGGCGCTGGCGCATTGCACGCGCCGAGATCGAGCTGCGCCTGGCCGAGCCGGGCGAGCATCACGCGCAACTGGAGCGCATCCTGCAGCAGTTCGAGAATTTCTGCGTGGTCACGCAGAGCGTGCGCGAGGGCATCGCGGTCGCGGCGCGCGTGCTCGATAGCAGCGGCAAACAACTGCACCCGCCGCCGCAGGCTTGAGCCCCGAGCCCCACCGCTACCGCCCCAGCTCCGCCAGTTCGCGATGCAGCAGTTCGGGTTGCTCCACGTTCAACTCGAGCAGGCGCTTGAGGCGCGCGAAGCTGTCCAGATCAATGCGATCCCAGGCAAAGGCCAGTTGCGTCGGATCGGCGCGCACCAAGCTCACGCCCATGCTCACCGGCAGGCTCTCGAAGATGCGCAGATCCATGCGAAAGCGCGTGCCGGGTGCTTGATCGCAGCCGGCGGGGTGCGAGACCAGTACGCCGCGCAGCGACAAGTCGATGAGATCGGCGGGCCAGGAGCCGTCGCGCGCGTACAGCTTCACCGCGCCTTGCAGCGTGATGCGCTGGAAACGACGACGTTCGCAGGACGGGCGCGAGGCTTCCATGACGTTGCGATCCGCAGGGCGGTGACGCGATTGTGCGCATGCTGCAGCGTGCGCGGCAAGCCATGCCGCCGACCGATGCGGCTCAGCCGCTACGACGCAGCAGCAGTTCCAGCACGAACTTGGTGCCGAAGAACGCGAGGATCAGCACCGCCATGCCGGCCAGCGTCAGCCATACCGCCTGGCGCCCGCGCCAGCCCCAGCGCCAGCGCCCCAGCAGCAGCACGCCGAACACCAGCCAGGCCAGAATCGAGAGCACGGTCTTGTGCACCAGATGCTGGTCGAACAGATTGGTCACGAACAGCGCGCCGCTGAGCAGGGTCAGGCTAAGCAGCACGAAACCGGCGCTGATCAATCGGAACATCAACGTTTCGGTCAGCGTCAGCGGCGGCAGCGCGCCGAGGAAGGCGGGCATGCGGTGGTGCCTGAGCGAGCGCTCCTGAAACGCCAGCAACAGCGCCAGCAGCGCCGCGATCGAGAGCAGGCCGTAGCTCAGCAGCGCAAGGGTCACGTGCAGCTTGATCTGCCAGTCGAGCTGCAACGGCGCCGTCGGCGGCGCCAGAAATACATCCACCGCCAACAGCGCCGCGGCCAGTGGAAACAGGATCACCCCCAGCGCCGCGACCGGGCGCCACAGGTTGACGATCAGGGTCAGCGCGGCGATCACGCAGGCGATCAGCGACAGCGCGGCGAAAAAGTGCAAGTCCAGCGCGCCGCGATGCGCCAGCGCGATCTCGCTGGCGTGCGCCAGCACCGCCAGCGTCGCCACGCCCAGCGCCGTGCCTCGCGGTGCCTCGCGTCCGTCCAGCACCGGCCGCGCCAGCAGCGCGGCGGCGGCCAGATACAGCGCGATCGCGGCAAAGGTCAACGGCAGCATGCGCAAAGTGTGGCACAGCGGGGCCGGGCTGCGATCGCACCGCTATACTGCGCGCTTTCCGCCTGATTGCACCCCCATGTTCGAGACCCTCAGCCAGCGCCTTGGCGCTACCGTCGAGCGTTTGCGCGGCCGCGGCCGGCTGACCGAGGAAAACATCCGCGAGAGCCTGCGCGAGGTGCGCATCGCGCTGCTCGAAGCCGATGTCGCGCTGCCGGTGGTGCAGGCGCTGATCGAGCGCGTCAAGGTGCGCGCGGTGGGGCAGGAGGTGCTGAAGAGCCTTACCCCCGGCCAGGCGCTGGTGAAGGTGGTGCGCGACGAGCTGACAGCGCTGATGGGCACCGCCAATGCCGCGCTGGATCTGGCCGCGACACCGCCCGCGGTGGTGCTGATGGCGGGCCTGCAGGGCGCGGGCAAGACCACGACCGTGGCCAAGCTGGCGCGTTTCCTCAAGGAGCGCGCCAGGAAGAAAGTGCTGGTGGTCAGTTGCGACGTGTACCGTCCCGCCGCCATCGAGCAGTTGCAGACGCTGGCCGCGCAGGTCGAGGTGGGTTTCATCGCCACGCCGTCGGGGCTGACGCCGGTGGCCATCGCGCGCCACGCGCTGGAGCAGGCGCGGCGTGAAGTCGCCGACGTGCTCATCGTCGATACCGCCGGCCGGCTGGCGATCGACGCCGCGATGATGGACGAGGTCAAGGCCCTGCACGCGGCGCTGAAGCCGGTCGAGACGCTGTTCGTGGTCGATGCCATGACTGGCCAGGACGCGGCCACCACCGCCAAGGCTTTTGCCGAGGCGCTGCCGCTGACCGGCGTGATCCTGACCAAGACCGACGGCGATGCGCGCGGCGGCGCGGCGCTGTCGGTGCGCTATGTCACCGGCCGCCCGATCAAGTTCCTCGGCGCCGGCGAGAAAACCGACGCGCTGGAGCCGTTCCATCCGGATCGTCTCGCGCAGCGCATCCTCGGCATGGGCGATGTACTCAGCCTGGTCGAGGAAGTCGAGCGCAAGGTCGATCAGGACAAGGCGCAGCAATTGGCGATGAAGGTCGCCAAGGGCAAGCGCTTCGACCTCAACGACATGAAGGACCAGCTCGAGCAGATGCTCAACATGGGTGGTCTGGCCGGGCTGATGGACAAGTTGCCCGGCGTGTCGGGGCTGCCGGACAGCGTCAAGTCCAAGGTCAACGACCGCGAAGTGCGGCGCATGATCGCGGTGATCAACTCGATGACGCGCAAGGAGCGCCGCCATCCCGACCTGCTCAACGGCTCGCGACGCGCACGCGTGGCGCGCGGTTCCGGCATGCAACCGGCCGATGTCAACCGCCTGCTCAAGCAGTACCAGCAGATGGAAAAGATGATGTCGAAAATCTCGCGCGGTGGCATCAAGGGCATGATGCGGCAGATGCAGGGCGCGCTGCGCGGTGGCGGCCTGCCGCCCGGCGCGGGCATGCGCTGAAGCGATTGCGATGCAGCGCTAGACTCGCCAGCGCCGTGCGTGGCCCATTCTTTCCGCGGTCGCGGCCACGCCGCGCGAAATCCTCGCGTCGCGCTCATGTCACTGGAGAACTCGATGCACGAATCGCGCCCTGCGCCAGCCTTGTGGGTCGTGGTGCCGATGTACAACGAGGCCGAGGTACTGCCGGAATTCCAGGCGCGGCTGTTGCGCGTGCTCGACGCGCTCGATCTGCCCGCGCGCGTGCTTTACGTGGATGACGGCAGTCGCGATGCGAGCTGGGCGCTGGCGCGGGATTTCGCCCGGCTCGATCCACGTGTGCACGGACTCAAGCTGAGCCGCAATTTCGGCAAGGAGACGGCGCTGACCGCGGGCCTCGATGCCGTGGCGCGTGCCAACAACGTGGCCGCCTGCGTGGTCATCGATGCCGATCTGCAAGACCCGCCCGAGGTGATCCACGAATTGATCGCGCGCTGGCGCGAGGGCGCCGATATGGTCTACGCCACGCGCCGGCGGCGGCTGGGCGAGAGCGGCATCAAGCGCCTGACCGCGGCGGTCTTTTATCGGTTGATGCGCCGGCTTTCGGCCACCGCGGTGCCGCAGGATACCGGCGATTTTCGTTTGCTCTCGGCGCGCGCGCTGCGCGCGCTGGCCGGACTGCGTGAGCGCCAGCGCTTCATGAAGGGTCTGTTCGCGTGGATCGGCTATCCGCAGGCACAGGTGCTATACGACCGCGCGCCGCGCGCCGCCGGCGCCACCAAGTGGAACTACGGGCGCCTGTGGCGCTTCGCGGTCGAGGGTATTACTTCGTTCTCCACCATGCCGCTGCGCCTGGCGACCTGGGTCGGCGTGCTGACCTCGGTGCTGGCCTTCGCGTATGGCGCATGGATCGTGCTCAAGGTGTTCGTGTGGGGCATCAGCGTGCCCGGTTACGCCTCTTTGATCGTCGCGATCCTGTTCCTCGGTGGCATGCAACTGCTGGCGCTGGGCATCATCGGCGAGTACGTCGGGCGCACTTATCTGGAGGTCAAGCAGCGCCCGCTGTATCTGATCGAAGCCAGCGTTGGAGCCGCCGCGCCGCCGTCGGACGCGATGCCGTGATGCGCGTTGCGTGGCGTTTTCATGGGGGTCGCTGGTGACGACAACAACTGCGCGCCAACGCCGCGCGGCGCTGTTGGTGCTGCTGGTGATGTGGTTGGGGTTGTGGTTTGCCGGCAGCCAGTACCGTTCCTTGCTCGAGCCCGATGAAGGCCGCTATGCCGAGGTGCCGCGCGAGATGGTGGCCAGCGGCAACTGGGTCACGCCGCGCTATGACGGCGTGCTGTTTTTCGACAAACCCACGCTGCAGTACTGGGGCACGGCGCTGGCCTACGAGGCGTTCGGCGCCAGCAACTGGAGCGCGCGCCTGTGGGGTCTGCTGACCGGTTTGCTGGGCATGCTCGCGGTGGGCTGGGCTGGTGCGCGCGCGTTCGGGCGTACCGCTGGCATCAGCGCCGCGCTGGTGCTTGGCAGCAGTCTGCTGTGGGTCGTCGGCAGCCACCTCAACACGCTGGATCTGGGCGTGAGTGCGTTTCTCGGGTTGTCGCTGTGCACGTTCATTCTGGCGCAATTGCCGGATGCCTCGGCGCGCGCGCAACGCGGCTGGATGTTGCTCACCTGGGCGGCAATGGCCGCGGCGTTTCTGTCCAAGGGACTGATCGGCGTGGTGTTCCCCGGTGGCGCGCTGTTTTTCTACATGCTGTGGACGCGCCAGTGGCATCTGCTGAAACGCATGCACTGGCTATCGGGACTGCCGCTGCTGCTGATGCTGGCGCTACCGTGGTTCATCGCGCTGAATCTGCGCCACGGGCAGTTTCTCGATTATTTCTTCATCCGCCAGCAGTTCACGCGCTTTCTCACCGATCGCGATGATCGTGCGCATCCGATCTGGTTCTTCCTGCCGGTGCTGGTGATCGGCATGTTCCCGTGGCTGGCGTTGCTGCCGGCGGCGCTGCGCGTGCCGCCGCGGCAGACGGGTTTCGATGCGCGCAAACTGCTGTGGATCTGGGTGCTGATGATCTTCGTGTTCTTCAGCGTCTCGCATTCCAAGCTGCCGCTGTATCTGCTGCCGGTGTTCCCGGCGGTGGCGCTGCTGATCGGCGACGCCATCGCGCGCATGCGTGCGCGCGCTCTCGGCATCGGCATCGCGATTGCAGCCGCTCTGCTGCTGATCGCCATTCCATTAGCGCTGCTGTGGCATGTACCGAGTGACCTGCTTGCCTTGGCCGCCGTGTTTCATGGCTACACGCGGCATCTGGCCTGGATCATGATGCTGGTGGCCTTGGCGTTGGCCGTGGCGGCGTGGCTGGCATGGCGCGGGCGCAAGCTGGCCGGCGTCGGCGTGGCCGCCTGCGCCGGCCTGGGGCTGATGCAGGCGGCGCTGATCGGCTTTCAGGCGCTGGCGCCGGCCTATTCGGCGGCACCGCTGTCGGCTGCGATGCAGCCGTGGCTGAAGCCGAATGCACCGATCTACATGGTCGACACGCTGCAGCGCGGTTTGCCGTTTTACCTGCGGCATCAGGTAACACTGGTGGGCGAGGCGCCCTACGACTTGCGCGACGGCCTGCGCTGGCAGCCGCAATTGCTGTGGTCCTTGACGGCTTTCCAACACGCCTGGCGCGCGCAGCCCGATGCGCTGGCGGTGATCACGCCGCCGCGTTTCGCCGCGCTGCTGCTGCAGGGTCTGCCGATGCGCGTGATCGCCACGTCGCCCAGGTGGGTGCTGGTGCGGCGCCCGCCTGTGGCGGCGGATGCGCATGCGCAGGCCAGCGTGGATAATCGCGCGCCACCGTTCGCGACATCCGCCGCATGCCCGCACGTTTCCTTGTCCGCCGCTCCGCCATCCACGGCAACGGCGTGTTCGCCCGTACCCCCTTCGCTGCTGCCCGCCGCGTCCTCGAATACAGGGGACGGTTGATCACCCACGCCGAGGCCGATCGGCTCTACGGCGGCAGCGTCGAGCAGGGCCACACGTTCCTGTTCAATCTCAACGAGAGCTACATCATCGACGGCAACCAGGGCGGCAACAGCGCGCGCTGGATCAATCACAGTTGCGCGCCCAACTGCCGCGCCGAGGTGCATGTGAACATCGACGGCGACGCACGCCGCGATCGCGTCATCATCGTGGCGCTGCGCGACATCGCCCCGGGCGAGGAGCTCACCTACAATTACGGCATCGTGCTGGAAGTGCCGCATACGTCGCGCCTGAAACGGTTGTGGGCTTGTCGTTGCGGCATGCCGCGCTGCAGCGGCACGCTGCTGCAGCCGCGCGCGCGGCGGCGCAGGCCCGAATGACTCCGAGTGACACGCAGCACGATCTTGCCGAAAGTGGCATTCACCAAGGCAGTCATTGCGGTGGCGATCTTGATCGAAAGCCTGGCCCGCGTTCCGGCGGCGCGTGAGGGGGTGTCATGTTCGATTGGCTGAAGCGGTGGCCGGAAGAACCAGTCGGCGCCGTCCCGGCGCCTGCCGGGCTGGATTTCGTGTCGCGATCAACGCGCGCATACCCTGGAGGGGTCGTTCGCGCGAGGTGATCGACGGCACCAGCCGGGAGCGGCCCGATCCTGCCGTGGTCGCGCGCGACGATCAGTGCCCGCTGGGCAAGTGGCTGCATCGCGAGGGCCGGCAGCAGTTCCAGCGGCATTCACTGTTTGTCGAACTGGTCGATCACCATGCCGAATTCCACGTGCATGCCGCGAGCGTACCGGATCAGGTGCGGCACGGGCGCATGCGCGAGGCGCTGCGGGTGCTGGCGCGCGGGCCACATGCGCCGGCTTCGGGGCGGTTTTCGCGCACTTGCTGGCCAAACTGTTCGCGCGGTCGGGCAAGCGCGTGAACTGAATGTTGCGCATGGCGTGATGCCGGCGCGCGCGACCTGCGGCATGCTTGCGTTTTGCAGCGTGGGGTCGCGCCATGCAGGAGTTCTCCGAATACGCCCGCCACGATGCGCTGGGTCTGGCCGCGCTGGTGGCGCGCGGCGAGGTCAGCGCCGCGGAGTTGTTGTACACCGCGCAATGCCGCGCGGATCGCGCGCAACCGCGCCTCAATGCGCTGGTGCGGCGCATGGATGTCGAAGCCGCGGCCACGCTGCGTGCGGGGATTCCACCAGGGCCGTTCGCCGGCGTGCCCTATTTGCTCAAGGATCTGATGCAGGCCTATGCCGGGGTGCCGATGAGCATGGGCAGCGCCGCGCTGCGCGACTACGTGCCGGTGCAGGACGACGTGCTGGTGCAGCGGCTCAAGCGCGCCGGGCTGGTGATCTTCGGCAAGACCAACGTGCCCGAGTGGGGGCTGGTGGCCTACACCGAGCCGAAGACTTTTGGCGTGACGCGCAATCCCTGGGACATCACGCGCACGCCCGGTGGCTCCAGCGGCGGCAGCGCCGCGGCGGTGGCCGCGCGCATCGTGCCGGCCGCGGGTGCCAACGACGGCGGTGGCTCGATCCGCATTCCGGCGGCTTATTGCGGCCTGTTCGGACTCAAGCCCAGCCGTGGTCGTGTCAGCCCCGGCCCGGAAGATGGCGAGGTGTGGATGGGCGCGGCCTGCGAGCACGCGCTCACGCTCAGCGTGCGCGACAGCGCCGCGCTGCTCGACGCCGTGGCCGGCGCGGCGCCGGGCGATCCGTTCGAGATCGCGCCCAGGGGCATTTTTCTCGCCGCCACGCAGGCGCCGCCGCCACGCCTGCGCATCGCCTTCAGCACCGCGTCGCCGTTGGGTACGCCGGTGGCCGCGGAGTGCATCGCCGCGGTGCAGGCCACCGCGCATCTGCTGCAGAAACTCGGGCATCAGGTCGTGGAGGCCGCGCCGCGCATCGACGGCATGGCGCTGATGCGCGCTTATCTGATGTTGTATTTCGGCGAGGTCGCGGCGCAGGTGCGCGAGCTGCGCGCGCTGCATCCGCAGGCGCGCGTCACGCAGCTGGAGCCGGCCACGCGCGCGCTGGCGGCGATTGGCGAGGCGATCAGCGCCGGCGAGTACATGCGCAGCCACCATCACTGGAACGATTTTGGTCGCGCGCTGGGCGACCATTTCACGCACTATGACCTGTGGCTCACCCCGACCACGGCCGACCGGCCGCCGCTGATCGGTGAGCTCGCGCCCACGCCGTCGCAGGAACGCCTGCTGGCCCTGGCCGCGCAACTGCGCGCTGGCAGCCTGCTGCGCCGGCTGGGCACCGTCGAGCGGGTAGCCATGCACAACCTCGCGCGCACGCCGTTCACACAGCTGGCCAATCTCACCGGCGTGCCGGCGATGAGCGTGCCGTTGCAGCAGACCGACAGCGGCCAGCCGGTGGGCGTGCAGTTCATGGGCCGCTTTGGCAGCGAGACGCTGCTGTTCGCGCTGGCCGCCGAGCTGGAGCACGCGCAGCCGTGGGCGAGCCGGGAGCCCGGTGGCGCGGAAGTAGGAAGTGGAGAGTAGGGAGTCGGACAGCCGCGCCACTCTCGATTCCCCATTCCCCACTTTCTACTACTCCCGACTGCGCGCGCGCCCGTTAAACTCGCGCGATGCCCAAGATGAAATTTTCCTCGTGAGCATGGACTGGCAGGCCGCGCGGCGCGCCGTGGTCAGGCGCTTGCTGCGCACGCGCGCGCAAGCCGATATCAATGCGCCGATCGACGCGACGGCGATTGCGCGCGTGCTGGTGGCGCGGCCCAATCATCGCCTGGGCAACGTGCTGCTGCTGACGCCGCTGCTGCAAGAGCTTGAACGCCTGCTGCCGCAGGCGCGCGTCGACGTGCTGGCCGGGCCGCCGTTCGCGGCGTGTCTGCTTGATGGCTACGCCGCGGTGGCGCGCGTGGACACGCTCAGTGCACGACCGCTGCATCAACCGCGCGCGCTGTGGGCGCTGTGGCGCGCCCTGCCGCGGCGCGGTTACACGCTGGCGCTGGATGCTGCCGAACGCTCGCAGTCGGCGCGCTGGGCGGTGACGCGCAGCGCGGCGCGCTGGCGCGTGGGCATGGGCGAGGGCGATGCCACGGCCGGCTTGACCCACGCTGTGCCCTACGCGCAGTGCGGCATGCATCAGGCGCAGATGCCGGTGCGCATGCTGCGCGCGGCGCTGGGCGTGGATATGGGTGCTCCGCTACCGCCGCTGGCGCTGCGCCTGCGTGTGGACGAGCGCGCCACTGCCGAGGCGCGCGTCAGCACTTTGTTGGGCTTGCGTGATACCGCCGCGCCACGCATCGGCCTGTTCGCCGAGGCCACCGGCGCCAAGCGCTATGACAGCGCGTTCTGGCAGGCATTGATCGCCGCGCTGCGTGCGCAGATGGCGCGGGTGCGGCTGGCCGAGATCGTGCCGGCGCACGGCCAGCCGCTGCTGCCGAACCTGCCCGGCCTGCATGCCGCGCCGCTGCGCGCGGCGGCGGCGGTCTGCGCCAGCTTTGATCTGCTGATCGCGGCCGACTCGGGGCTGATGCATCTGGCGGCAGCATCGGGGGTGCCGCTGGCAGGGTTGTTCCAGGCTACCGATCCGTCGCGCTACGGACCTTATGGCGCACGTCAGTGCGCGCTGGTGACGCAGAGTCTCGCGAGCGCGGATATCGCGCGCGCGGCACTGCAGTTGTTGCCGTGCGCGTGATGATTGCGCCGGTTGCGGCGGCAACACCTTGGCATATCGGTATACCGCCCAGGCGCTGCTACGCTCCGTTGCAGCCGGGCATGATGGGCGGCGCTTCACGTGCTTGCATCGAGAACCTTACGGCATGAGTCGGCTTTGATTCATGTCAAGAACGCACGGCATCGCGTCCCCCACGCTGTGCGCGCATCGTCCGGGGGATGCACTGTTGGAGATTGCAATGAGCAGATCGCTTGCCGCGCCGCGCGCGTTGCGCTGGCTGCATCGCACGCTCCTGCTCGGCGCGGGCGCGCTGGCCCTGCTGCCGGCGCTGCCGGCGCAGGCCGTGCCCATGTTCGCGCGCGAGACCGGCCAGCCTTGCGTGGCCTGCCATATCGGCGGCTTCGGTCCGCAACTGACGCCGTTCGGGCGCCAGTTCAAGCTCGACGGTTATCGGCTGGACGTGCACAACGGCTGGGATACGCATGTGTCGATGATGGCGATCGAATCGTTCACGGCGACCCGGAAGGGTCGGCCAACTCCGCCCGCCAGCGGCTTCAAGGACAACGACAATTCCGAGCTGCAGCAGGTTTCACTGTTCTACGGCGGCCGCCTCGCCGACCACTGGGGCATGCTGGGTCAAGTGACTTATTCACAGAATGGTGGCCTGCTGGGTTGGGACAACACCGACGTGCGCTACGCGCACAATTACACGCTGGGCAACGGCAAGGGCGGCGTGTTCGGTCTGTCGTTCAACAACAACCCGACGGTCTCGGATGTGTTCCAGACCGCGCCGGCGTGGATGTACCCCTACACCACGGATGATCTTGGCTATCCGCCGCCGGCCACACCGGCGATCATGGGTGGATTCGAGCAGCAGGTTGCCGGCATGACGGCCTACACCATGTTCGATGGCAGTTGGTATGCGGAGGCGGGCTTCTACCGCACGCTGTCGACCGCGCTGCTCAATCGCCTCAATGCCGGGTTCAACGGCCGCATCGTCGGCGCCGCGCCCTATGCGCGGGTGGCCTATACGCGCGGCGTGGGCTCGGGCGATGTCGAGGTGGGCGGCTTCTACTTCGATGCACGCCAGGGTCAGGTCGGCACTGATGCGCGGGGCAACCCGATCTCCATTCCGGGGCCGTACAACGCGTATCGCGATCTGGGCCTGGATGCGAGTTACCAGTTCCTCGGCAGCGGGCGCAACATCTTCACCTGCAACGGACTGTGGGTGAATGAGGAGCAGACCCTGAATGGCACCTACAGCCGGGGTGGATCGAGCAACCTGCGCAATACCGTCGATGCGGTCCAGCTCAACGGCGCGTACTGGCTCGACAACACCTATGGGGTGCAGATGGCCGTGTTCCGCGACAGCGGCACTGCCGATCCCGTGCTGTATGCCAGCCGCACCGGCTCGCCGACCACGCAGGGCAGCATGCTGGAGGTGGACTACAACCCATTCGGCAAGTCGACTTCATGGCACCAGCCCTGGGTCAATCTGCGCCTGGGCCTGCAGTACATCTATTACACGTTGTTCGACGGCGCGGCCCGCAATTACGACGGCGCGGGACGCAACGCGCATGACAACAACACCTTGTATGGCTACGTCTGGATTGCATTCTGAGTCGACGCACAACGCACACCGACCGCGCCCCAGGTTTGGGCGTGGCCGTGTTTTGCAATCCAGTCCCACCGAGGCGCGCACCCGAAACCTCCCGGCGCGTTGGCGCGGAGTGCGCCGCTCAGCCGCAGCCAGCGAAACCGTCGCTGGCCATCTTGGCTTCATAGGGTGCGGCCACTTGTGTGCCCGGCACCAGCGCGGCCTTGGCGGTGGTCCATGCCGCCGGCTTGATGCGCAGCAGCCAGCCGGCCTTGTACGGATCGGCGTTGGCCATTTTCGGGTCGGCGATCAGCGCGTCGTTGACCGCAGTGACTTCGGCATCGAAGGCGATCTTGGCCGGGCCTACCCATTTGCCCGATTCGATGGTGGCGCAGGACTTGCCCGCCTGCACTTCCTTGCCGGCCTTCTTGGGCGTCACCGCCACCAGTTGCCCGGCCATCGCGACCGCCACCTGGGTCATGCCGGTGACCACGCTGCCGTCGGCCTCTTCGCGGTACCACATATTGTTGGCAACGTCGTAAAACAAATCGTCGGGGAACGAACAACCGCGCACGGTCGACATGATCAATCTCCTCGTTGTACGCATGGAATGGATCGGCGCGCGAGGTCTGTAACCGGACCTTGATCCTCGCGTGCACGGGACATTGTGAACATACAAGCGGCAGCTAAACAAGTTCGTGGCACAAGCGCCATGCCGCGTCCATCGCGTACGCGACGGACTGCGACCCCCGACAGTTGTCACCCGGGTCGGCAGGCGCCCGGCCGCGGCCAGTGAAGGCAGGGCCGCGCTGGGTGTCAGCAGCGGCACCGATCTGGCCAGATCGGCGGCCGTGGGAGTGGCGGTTTTTGCATCAGGCATGATGATCCCCGCAGCAAGCGCGATGCGCGCGACGCCGTACATTGCGCCGGCCACGCCGCCGAGTTTGATCGCGGTCAAGTTTGCCGTGCGCGATCGCCAAGCAGGATGGGTTCGCCCGCACCGGGCATCTGCCATGCGTAGCCTTCGCGATCGAGCAGCGCGCCGAAGGCCTGCATGCCGCGCTCGTAATCGCCGTGCACCAGCAACACGCGCCGTGGCTGGCCGCAACGCCGCAGCCATGCCAGCAATTCGCTGCGTCCGGCGTGCGCGGAGAAACCGTTGATGGTGTGGATTTGCGCGCGCACCACGATGTCGTCGCCAAATAGGCGGATCTGCTGCGCGCCGTCGATGATCTGTCGCGCCGGTGTGCCGCGCGCGGCATAGCCGACGAACACGATGCTGTTGTCCGCATGCCACAGGTTGTGGCGCAAATGGTGGCGCACGCGCCCGCCGGTGGCCATGCCCGAGCCGGCCATGATCACCGCGCCGCCGCGGATCTGGTTGATGGCCACGGACGCGGCGGTGTCGCGCGTCATGCGCAAGCCCAGCAGTCGCAGCGGATCGTGTTGCGTCAGCTCCTCGACAAAGCTCGCGCGCAGCGCGCCGCGATGCGCGAGAAAGATTTCCGTGGCCGAAATCGCCATCGGCGAGTCGAGGAACACCGGCAGGCGCTGCGGCAACGCGCCGGCGCGAATGCCGCTGTACAGCGCGTACAAAACCTCTTGCGCGCGCTCCAGCGCGAAGGTCGGGATGATCACGTTGCCGCCGCGCTGCAGGGTTATTGCCACGGCCTGCACCAACTCGTCCACCGAGGCTTGCCACGAGCGGTGGTCGCGGTCGCCGTAGGTGGTTTCCATGATCACGACATCGGGTGCCGCGGGCGGTGGCGCGGGATTCTCCAGCAGCGGCCGGCCGGGGTTGCCGATGTCGCCGGAAAACAGCACGCGCAAGCGCTCATCGCCGTCCTCGATATCGAGCAGCACCGAGGCCGAACCGAGGATGTGCCCGGCATTGACGAACGTGGCGTGGATGCCCGGCGCCACCGCGCGGCGCTCGCTGTAGCTCAACGGCGCGGCGAAATCATCGATGCAGCGCAGCGCGTCGGTGATGCCGTACAGCGGCGGCGTCGCGTTTGCGCCGTTGCGGCCTGCGCGGCGCTCGGCGCGTCGCGCCTGCTCCTCTTGCAGACCGGCGGCATCGAGCAACACCAGGCGCGTCAGTTCGCGTGTGGCGTCAGTGGCGAGAATCGCGCCGCGAAAGCCGCGTTTGCGCAGCAGCGGCAGGCGCCCGCAGTGATCCAGGTGCGCGTGCGTCAGCAGCACCGCGTCGATGCGCGCGGGATCAAACGCGAAGGCATCGCTGTTGTCTTCCTCCAGCTCGCGGCTGCCCTGAAACAGGCCGCAGTCGATCAGCACCCTAGCGCGCTCGGTCTCGATCAGATGGCACGAGCCGGTGACCTGCTTGGCGGCGCCGTGGCTGGAGAAACGGATCATGGCGCGGCCAGCATGGTGACGATGCCGTCGGCCAGCAACTCGGTCAGGTCGATGGGCGTGGCGTCGTGCGCGACGCTGTTGCTGCACACCACGCGTGCCGCGCCGGCGGCGAGGATGCCCGGCAGCGCGTCGCCGACGCACAGGCCATGCACGGCCACGCACACTGGCGGCGGCGTGCGCAACACGCGCAGGTGTTCAAGCGCGGCGATCAAGGTGCGACCAGAACTGATCACGTCATCGATCAGCACCGGTGTGTGCCCCGGCCAGCGCGCCAGATCGGGCACGCTGACGCGCACCGCGCTGTCGCCCAACCGGGTTTTTTCCAGCACCAGCACCGGCGCGCCGATGCGCTGCGCCACGTCCTCGGCCCATTGCGCGCTTTCGCCGTCGGGGCCGACGATCAGCGGCTGGCTGACGTTGCGCGTGATCCACTCCGCCAGCAGCGGCGCGGCATGCAGGGCATGCGCTCGCAGCGTGTAGATCTCATTGAGGTCGTGGATGCGATGCAGGTGCGGATCCACCGTCAGCAGCCAGTCGCAATGCGCCGAGAGTAGTTGCGCGTAGATGCGCGCCGAGATCGCCTGACCGGGCGCGAAGCGCGCGTCCTGGCGCATGTAGGCGAGATACGGCGCCACCAGGCCCACGCGTCGCGCGCCCAGCTCGCGCAGCGTCGTCGCCGCCATCAGCAGCGGCATGGTCCTGGCATCGGCATGATCCAGCGTGCACACCAGCACCGACTCGGTGTCGGGCGCGGGTGGATCGAGGCGCAGCAGCGATTCGCTGTCGGGAAAGCGGTGCACGGCGCAGGCAGCGATGCGCGCGTCATGCCCGCGCCGCTGCAGTGCTTGCGCGATGCGCTCGGCGCGCGCTTCGTTGCCGGGCAGGGCGTACAGGTTGATGGTCATCACATCAAGCCTCCACGTGCACGATACCGGGGTGGCGCTGCACGAAATCCAGCGCGTAAGCGAGTTCGCCGCGCGACTCGGCGTGCAGCACGAACAGCGGCTGCTCGCGTGCGACGCGCTCGCCCGCGTGCGCGCCCAGCCACAACCCGGCACATGGCGCTTGCGGCGCGCCGGCCAGCTTTGCGGCGCGTGCCAGCAGACGGTTGTCGATGCAGGCCACGCGTCCATCGCGCGTGGCTGTGACCGGATGCCGGAACGCCGCCACGCCCGGCTCGCGCAAGCCACCCTGCGCCAGACAAATGGCCTCGAACTTGCGCCACGCGCGGCCTTCGCCGAGGCAGGTACGCGCCAGCGCATGCGCGGCCTCGCCGTGCGCAAGTCCGCCCAGCTCCAGCACCGCAGCGGCCACTTGCAGGGCGCGCTGACGCAGATCATCCGGCGCAGCGGCCGCGTTGCGCAGCACCATCAGCACGTCGTGCGCCTCCAGCGCCGGGCCGATGCCGCGTCCCACCGGCTGGCTGCCATCGCTGATCAGGCCCTGCAGATGCAGGCCGACGGCGTGCGCGGTGTGGCTGAGCGCGTGCAGCAGCGCCTGCGCCTCGGCCTGGCTGCGCACCTTGGCGCTGGGTCCGACCGGAATGTCGATGAGCACGTGCGTCGATCCGGCCGCGACCTTCTTCGACAGCACCGAGGCGACGAGCTGACCCTGGCTATCCAGATCAAGCATGCGCTCGACGCGGATCAGCAGATCATCGGCCGGGCTCATGTTCATCGATCCGCCCCAGACCATGCAGCCGCCCTCGGCCTCGACCACGCGGCGCATCTCCTCCAGGCTCAGATCGACGCGGGTGAAGGTTTCCACGGTGTCGGCGGTGCCCGCTGGCGAGGTGATCGCACGCGAACTGGTCTTGGGCATGAACAGACCCAGGCTGGTGGCGATGGCCACCACGATGGGCGTGGTGCGGTTGCCGGGCAGGCCGCCGATGCAGTGCTTGTCGACCACGCGCGCGTGCGGCCAGCTCAGGCGACTGCCGGCGTGCACCATGGCGCGGGTCAGGCCGATCACCTCGGCGGCGTGCAGGCGCCCGTTGGCGCAGGCCACCAGAAACGCGGCGATCTCCACGTTGGACAGACGCCCGGCCACGATCTCGCTGATGATGGCGTCAAGCTGGTTCTCGTTGAGCGCCGCGCCGAAGATCTTGGCGCGCACGTGGCTCATGCTGTCGCTGGGCGGCGTGTTGCGCAGGCACAGGCGCTCGCCCGCGGCCGGCGCGAGGCGCTGCCACGCCGATTCCGACAAACCCGCCTCATCGGGCGCCAGCAGATCGCCCGTGGTCAGGATGTTGAGCGTGGCGATGATGCTGCGTTGCGCGCCCTGCACCTCGATGCGCGCGTGCGCCTCGAAACCCTCGGCGCGGCACACCGGCGAGTCGGCGCGCAGCACCACCACCGGCTCGTGGTGGGTATCGATGCCCAAGCGCCGCGGGCGCAGCGACAGGCCCGCAGCGGCATCGGCCGGCGTGGAAGCGCCACTCATGGCCGCTGCCTGCATGGCGCCGGCATGCGCTTGCCCAAGAGCAGCGCGGCGGTTTCGCCGTGGCGATGACGCATCACGTTGCTCCCTGAGCATGCGTTTCGCCGCATTGTGCGCGCGGCGGCGGCCGCTGATTTGACGCAGATCAAATCGCGCGCCGACATGCTGCTCAGGCTTGCAGGATTTTGCCCGGATTCATCAGTCCATCGGGATCGAGCGCGTGCTTGATCGCGTGCATCATCGCCAGCGCGGTGGCGTCCTTGTAGCGCGCCAGTTCGGCGGTTTTCAGCAGGCCCACGCCGTGCTCCGCCGAGAAGCTGCCGCCCGCGGCCATCGCCGCCGCGTGCAGCAACTCGTTGCACGCGGCCTCATGCTGCGCGCGGAAGGCGTCGGCATCGGCAGCGGCTGGCGCCTGCAGGTTGTAGTGCAGGTTGCCATCGCCCAAGTGCCCGAAGATCACCAGGCGCACCTGCGGCAGCAGCGCCTGCAGGCGCGTCGAGGTATCGGCCACGAATGCCGCCATGCGTGAGATCGGCACCGCGATGTCGTGCTTGATGTTGAGCCCCTCGGCGGCCTGCGCCTGCGGAATGTGCTCGCGGATCTGCCACATCGCCGTGGCTTGCGCCAGAGATGCGGCCAGCGCGCAATCGAGCGCGTCGCCGGCCTCCAGCACCGCACCCAGCACCGCTTCCAGCCGTGCCTGCGCGTGCGCCTCGTCCTCGCTGTCGGACAGCTCCAGCAGCACGTACCACGGTGCATCGAGTGGCAGTGGCGCGCGCAGCGCGGGGAAGTGCCGCGCCACCAGATGCAGGCATTCGCGGCTGATCAGCTCGAAGCCGGTGAGGCCGGCATCCAGTGCGTCGCGCGCACGCGCCAGCAGGTGCACCGCGGCGGCGACGTCGGCCAGCGCCACCCACGCCGTGCGCCGCGCTGCCGGCTGTGGATACAGCATCAGGCTGGCGGCGGTGATGATGCCCAGCGTGCCCTCGGCGCCGATCAGCAGATCGCGCAAGTCATAGCCGGTGTTGTCCTTGCGCAGCGCGGACAGCCCGTGCCAGATCGTGCCCTGCGGCGTCACCGCTTCCAGTCCCAGACACAGCGCGCGCGCGTTGCCGTAGCGCAACACCGCGGTGCCGCCGGCGTTGGTCGACAGCACGCCGCCGATGGTGGCGCTGCCCTCGGCGGCCAGGCTCAACGGAAACAGCAAGCCGGCTTCGCGCGCGGCACGCTGCACCTCGGCCAGCACGCAACCGGCCTCGGCCACCAGCACGCGGTCGGCCGCATCCAGCGCGCGCACGCGGCGCATGCGCTTGAGCGACAAAACGATCTGCGCGCCGCTGCCATCCGGCGCGGCGCCGCCCACCAGCCCGGTATTGCCGCCTTGCGGCACGATCGCCACGCGCGCCGCGCGGCACAGCCGCACCACGCTGGCGACTTGCTCGGTCGTGTCCGGCAGCGCCACCGCCAGCGGCGCGCCGCGATAGCGCTTGCGCCAATCCTCGGCGTAGCCCGCCATGTCCGCCGGCGCGGTGAGCACGTGGTCGTCGCCCAGCGTCGCGCGCAGGGCTGGCAGCGGGTCAACGGTCGTCATGGGCGCATCGTCGCATAGTGGTCGCTGCCGGTTGCGGCGCGGGCTGCTGCTGCGCAAAGCGAACCTTCGCCGTGTCGCCGCGACCGAATGATCGGATAAGGGACATGAGGAGAGCGCTGTGGGTGCGATCTACGCAGACAATCTCGTCAAGATTACCGATCGTGGAATCACATTTCACCACTACTATTTTCCATTCGGCGACAAGCGCGTGGAGTGGAGTCGGATCAGCAGTATCGAGGCGAAGCAGCCCTCCGTGGAGACTGGGAGTTGGCGCATATGGGGAACAGGCAACTTGTCGACCTGGTTCCCGCTCGATGCCAGGCGGCCGCGCCGCGACCGGATCTTGTTTGCCGCGTTGGGCGATGGCTCCAGCATCGGATTCACAGTTGAGAACTCCGCGGCAGTGATCGATATTTTCAGGCAGCGCGGATTGCTGCGCGAATCCTCCGTCTGAGTTTTCGCGAGTCTTCTGCGCGCCCTCGATGCGCAACGAGAATCCGGGCTGATGCAACAGTCCCGCGCAGCGCGGCTTGACAGCGTGAGCGCAGCGCAGTGGTCTTGCCGGTTCGCGGGTCGCTGTCTCGGCGATACTAGGGCGATGAATCAGTCTGACGATCCCCTCGGCGCTGACGGCGCGCTGGCCCGGCACATCGAAGGTTTCGTGGCGCGTCCGGCGCAGCAGGTCATGGCGGTGGCGGTGGCCGAGGCGCTGGACGCGCGCGGCGAGTTGCTGGTCGAGGCCGGCACCGGCACCGGCAAGACCTACGCTTATCTGGTGCCGGCGCTGCGCAGCGATTGCCGCGTGATCATTTCCACCGGCACCAAGGCGCTGCAGGATCAGTTGTTCAAGCGCGATCTGCCACGCGTGGCGCAGGCGCTGGGGTTGACGCCGCACGCGGCGCTGCTCAAGGGCCGCGCCAATTACCTGTGCCTGCATCGCATGCAACTGGCGCTGGACGATGGCCGTGGCGGTGCGCACGAGACCCACCAGCTCGCATTGATCCGGCAGTGGGCGGCAGCCACGCGCAGCGGTGATCGCGCCGAGATGGCCGCCGTGCCCGAGGACGCGCCGGTGTGGCTGCGGGTGACCTCGACCACCGAAAACTGCCTCGGCGGCACCTGCCCGCAGTTCGAGGACTGCTGGCTGGTGAAGGCGCGACGCACGGCGCAGGAGGCGCAGATCGTGGTGGTCAATCATCACCTGTTGCTGGCCGATCTGGCGCTGAAGCAGGACGGCTTCGGTGAGATCCTGCCCGGCGCCGCGGCCTTCGTGATGGACGAGGCGCACCAGTTGCCGGAGCTGGCCGGGCAATTTTTCACCGAGAGCCTCAGCCATCGCCAGTTATCCGATCTGGCGCAGGACACGCTGGCCGAATGCAGCGGCGTCAGCGGTGCGCTGGCCGCGCTCAGTCCCGTGGTGGATGCCTTGCAGCAGGCGCTGCGCGAGGCGCGTCTGGCGCTGGAAGCACTGCCCGAGCGCGGCGTGCTGGATGCGCTGGACAATTCGCCGGTGATGGCGCACGCGCTGGAAGCGCTGGCTGTCGCGCTGTGCGAGTTCAGCGTCGCGCTGGAATCGCAGGCGCCGCGCGCCAAGGGTCTGGCCGCGGTGTACGAACGCACGCAGCGCACCGGCGAATTGCTGGCGCGGCTGCGCGCGTTGGAGTCACCCGGCGACAGCGTGCGCTGGTACGAACGCCACGCGCGCGGCTTCGCCCTGCACGCCACGCCGCTGGATGTGGCCAAGCCGCTGCAGGCGCTGCGCGCGCGCATGCCGGCGGCGTGGATCTACACCTCGGCCACGCTCACCGTGGCCGGACGCTTCGATCACCTGGTTCAGCGCCTCGGCCTGCAGGCACCGCGCACGCTGCTGCTGCAAAGCCCGTTCGACTACGCGCGCCAGGCGCTGTGTTATCTGCCACCCGAACTGCCCGATCCGCAGGCGCGCGATTACACCGAGCGCGTGCTGCAGGCGCTGCTGCCGGTGCTGGCCGCCTCGCGCGGGCGCGCATTCCTGCTGTTCACCTCGCACCGCGCACTGAAGCTGGCGGCCGATTGGCTGCCGTCGCGCATGCCGTGGCCGCTGTTCGTGCAGGGCAGCGCGCCGCGCCACGAATTGCTGGAGCAATTTCGCGCCAGTGGCCACGGTGTGCTGTTGGGCGCGGCCAGTTTCTGGGAAGGCGTCGATGTCGCCGGCGAGGCGTTGAGCGTGGTGGCGATGGACAAGCTGCCGTTCGAGGCACCCGGCGATCCGGTGCTGGAAGCGCGCCTGCGCGCGCTGCGCGAGGTCGGTGAAAATCCGTTCGCGTCGTGGCAGGTGCCGAACGCGGTGATCGCCTTCAAGCAGGGCGCCGGACGCCTGATTCGCAGCATCGACGATCGCGGCGTACTGGTGCTGTGCGACCCGCGCCTGAGCGCGCGCGGCTACGGCAAGCTGTTTCTGGCCAGCCTGCCGGCGCTGCCGCGCAGTCGACGCATCGAGGATGTGCAGGCGTTCTTCGCCGCCGCGGCAGCGGATGCGGTGGCGACGTGAGCCGGAAGCGAGTTAGGAAGTGGGGGGTCGGTAGCCGGGAGCCCCCTTTTTGAAGTCATCCCCGCGCAAAAGCCTGCCCCCGCAAAAGCGGGGGCAGGAGCGGGAATCGCTTCACAACAGCGAAGCTGGTCATCCAGTCGCAGCCATGCAAGGCCCGCATGGATCCCGGCTCGGCGCTGCGCGCCGTCCGGGATGACGAAGGCAAAAATCGCAGCGTGCTCGTCCCGAGTCCCGAGCATGACGAATCCGCTGCACTCGCCTAAGCTGCGCGCATGATTCTGCTCGCGCTGGAAACCGCCACCGATCAATGCTCCGCCGCGCTGTATTGCGACGGCGCAGTGCATGCGCGCAGCCTGCATGCGCCGCGGCGTCAGGCCGAGATCCTGCTGCCGCTGTTCGATGAACTCTTGGCCGAGGCCGGCGTGGCGCGCAGCGGCATCGACGTCATCGCCTTCGGGCGCGGACCGGGCGCATTCACCGGCGTGCGCCTGGCGGTATCGGTGGCGCAAGGGCTGGCGCTGGCGCTGGATCGGCCGGTGTTGCCGGTGTCCACGCTGGCGGCGCTGGCCCTGGCCGCGCCGCGCGAAGCCGCGACGATTCTGGCGGTGCTCGATGCGCGCATGGGCGAGGTTTACGCCGGCGCGTTTCGACGCAGCGGCGAAGACGCGCTGGAACTCATCGGCGAGGAAAGCGTCGGCCTTGCCGAGGTGGTCGTGCTGCCGCAAGCCGCAAGCTGGTTCGGCATCGGTAGCGGCTGGGGCGCTTACGCAACTGCGCTGCGCGCGCGTCTTGGCATCACGCCGCTATCAGGCGAGGATGCCGCCGCGCAGCCCGAGGCCGCCGCCGTGGCGTGCCTGGCTGCGCCACTGTTCGCCGCCGGTGCTGGCATGCCTGGCGCACAGGCACTGCCGGTGTATCTGCGCGACAAGGTTGCGCTTACGCGCGCCGAGCGCGGCATAGGCTGAGTGCGCTCAGCCGCACTTGCTGTAGCCGCAGCTCAGGCAAGTGGCGCAGCCGTCCATGAGCACCATGGCGTGGGTGTTGCACTTGGCGCACAAGGTGGCGCCGGGCGGGTAGCTGACGGCGGCGGTGGCCTCGGGTGATTTCAGCGTGGCCTCGTAGGCGGCGCGCTTTTCGGCGATCAGCGCGCGCTGCGCGTCGGAGATTTCGCTGTCCTTGATCATGCCGATGCTTTTCAGATGCTGCTCGATGATCAGGCCCAGTTCGGCCACGATCGAGGGCATGTACACGCCGCCAGGCCTGAAGTAGCCGCCGCGCGGATCGAACACGGCCTTGAGTTCCTCGACCAGAAAGGTGACGTCGCCACCCTTGCGGAACACGGCGGACATGATACGCGTCAGCGCCACGATCCACTGGAAATGCTCCATGTTCTTGGAGTTGATGAACACCTCGAACGGGCGGCGCGATTCATGCGGCGTGCCAGCATTGAGCACGATGTCGTTGAGGGTCACGTACAGCGCGTGCTCGAACAGCGGCGACTTGATCTTGTAGGTGGAGCCCACCAGCACCTCGGGGCGTTCCAGGCGCTCGTGCATCTGGATCACTTCGGCCTCGGGGGCGGCGCGCGCCGTGCTGCCGCTGGCGGCATCCGGGTGGGCGACGCTGTAACCCTTGATCTTGCGCGTGATCTTGATGGTCATGATGGGTCTGCTGAGTTGCGGATGCGGCGGATTGGGCAGTGCGGCGCCGGGCGGCGAGGCATTGCGCGAAGCATGCGATGGCGTCGGCGCAGCCAGCGCTGCAAGGTACGCTGCAGGCGCCGTCAGAGGTGCCTGCAGCGGCTTGCGGGCATTACTTCTTCTTGCTCTTGGCAGTGGACTTCTTGACGGCCTTTTTGACCGTCTTCCTGGCGGGGGCCTTTTTCGCCGCCGCCTTCTTGACCGCCTTGACGGCCTTCTTCACCGCCTTGACAACTTTTCTGGCGGATTTCTTGACTGACTTCTTGGCGGCCTTTTTTGGAGCCGTCTTCCTCACGGCTTTCTTCAGCGCTTTCTTGACCGACTTCTTGGCAGCCGGTTTCCTGGTCGCGGTTTTCTTTGCGGTCGCCTTCTTCACAGCCGCTTTTTTCGCTGCGGGTTTCTTCTTGACCGGCTTGCGCGCAACCGGCACGGGCGCAACGGCGACCGGCGCGGGCGGGACAACAGTGGCGGGCGCACCCATGCCCAGGGTCATTTCGATACTCGTGTGTTCGCTTTGCATGACTTCAGCTCCGACAGTGGTTGAACCATGAGACTTGCGGGACGCGGATGCATTCCCTCGGTGCTCAGAACTTGCCGTAATAACCTTCCTTCAACGCATCGAACAGATTGGCGGCGGTGTGCATCTCGCCGTCGTACTCCACTTCCTCATTGCCTTTCACCTCGACCACGCTACCGTCTTCCAGCTCAAAGCGGTAGAGGGTACTTTCCAGATCGGAATCCTTGACCAGCACGCCCTGGAAGGCCGCGGGATTGAAGCGGAAGGTAGTACAGCCCTTCAATCCCTGCTGGTGCGCGTAGCGGTAGATGTCCTTGAAGTCCTCGTAGGGATACTCGGTGGGCACGTTGGCGGTCTTCGAGATCGAACTGTCCACCCATTTCTGTGCGGCGGCCTGGATGTCCACGTGCTCCTTCGGCGAGATGTCATCGGCGGCGACGAAGTAATCCGGCAGCTTCGACTTGGGATCATCGCTGAAGGGCATGGCTTCGGCGTTGATCAATGCGCGATAGGCCAGCAGCTCGAAGCTGAATACCTCGATTTTTTCCTTGCTCTTGCGGCCCTCGCGGATGACATTGCGCGAGTAGTGATGCGCGAAGCTGGGCTCGATGCCATTGCTGGCATTGTTGGCCAGGCTGAGCGAGATGGTGCCAGTGGGCGCGATCGACGAATGATGGGTGAAACGCGCACCCACCTGCGCCAGCTTCCCGGTGAGGTCGGGGCGCACCTCGGCGATGCGCTGCATGTAGCGGCTGTATTTCGCGTGCAGCACGCGACCGGGCACGGTATCGCCGATCTTGTAGCCGTCGCGCGCCATTTCCGGGCGCTGGCGCAGCATGGCGCCGCTGACCGTGAAATCCTCCGCGAGGATCGGCGCGGGGCCTTTCTCCTCGGCCAGTTGCAGCGCCACTTCCCAGCCGGCGATGGCCATCTCGCGCGCGATGTCCTCGGTGAAGCGGCAGGCATCCTGGCTGCCGTAGCGCTGCTTGAGCATGGTCAGCGTGCTGCCCAGGCCCAGGAAGCCCATGCCGTGGCGGCGCTTGCGCAGGATCTCGTCGCGTTGCTGCGGCAGCGGCAGGCCGTTGATCTCGACCACGTTGTCGAGCATGCGCGTGAACACGCGCACCACCTCACGGTATTCGTCCCAGTCGAAGCGCGCCTTGGGTCCGAACGCATCGCGCACGAACGGGGTCAGGTTGACCGAGCCCAGCAGGCACGAGCCGTACGGCGGCAGCGGCTGCTCGCCACAGGGATTGGTGGCGCGGATGGTCTCGCACCACCAGTTGTTGTTCATCTCGTTGACGCGATCGATGAGGATGAAGCCTGGCTCGGCGTAGTCGTACGTCGAGACCATGATCATGTCCCACAGGTGACGCGCGCGCACGTGACCGTAGATCTTGCAGGCCACCAGGCCATCCGCGCGCGTCACGTAATTCTCGTGCGTGGGCCATTCGCGCCATATCACCTGCGCGGGGTCATCCAGTACGACTTCGTCCTGCTCCTTGATGTGCACCGGGAACAGCAGCGGCCAGTCGGCGTCCGCTGCGACCGCCTGCATGAACGCATCGGTGATCAGCAGCGAGAGATTGAACTGACGCAGGCGGCCGTCCTCGCGTTTGACGCGGATGAACTCGCGCGCGTCCGGATGCGCTACATCGAAGGTGCCCATTTGCGCGCCACGGCGGCCGCCGGCGCTGGACACGGTGAAGCACATCTTGTCGTAGATATCCATGAACGACAGCGGGCCGCTGGTGTAAGCGCCGGCACCGGACACATACGCGCCGCGCGGACGCAGCGTGGAAAACTCATAGCCGATGCCGCACCCCGCCTTCAGTGTCAGTCCGGCCTCGTGCACCTTCTCCAGGATGTCGTCCATGGAGTCGCGGATGGTCCCCGAGACGGTGCAATTGATGGTGCTGGTGGCGGGCTTGTGCGTCAACGCGCCGGCGTTGGAGGTGATACGTCCGGCCGGGATCGCGCCATGGCGTAGCGCCCACAGGAACCGCTCACGCCAGTGTTCGCGCAGTTCGGGCGTGGTTTCGACCTCACTCAGCGCGCGCGCGATGCGTTGGTAGCTGGCATCGATGTCCGCATCCACTGCCACGCCCTGCTTCGACTTGAGCCGGTATTTCTTGTCCCAGATGTCGAACGAGGCGGGCTGCAGCGGAATTTCCGCGGCGCCGGGAAGGGCGGGGGTGGCGCGTGCCGTGCTCATGTGCTGCGGGACTCCTTGTACTTACTTGTCTGCGCCGATGAGGAAGCGGGCGCGGACACGGATGCGGGTTTTGCTGCGGCGGTGATGCGAGGACTCAGGTCTGCACGCGGCGCGGATTCGCTGCGAGGGGTTCGCGGTCGTGACTCTGCACGCGTGCGCTGCTCGGAGCCAAGGCATGTTGCGGCATGGAAGCAACCCCTCCTGGTTGATCGATCAGCCCCACAAGTTGGGTCGCACTGCGGTTGCAACCACAACATCTTGTGGCGAAGCAGGGTGCAAAACTAGCGCTGGCCGGTTGGGGTGTCAACGCATTTTTGCGCCGCCAGGCGCAGGCCCGGTCATGGCCGCACAATCGCGCGGTTTTCATTGCCGGGTGCCTGCGAAACAGCCTGCGCATCGCGTTTGCATGCGTCACTTGCAGCCATCGGCGCGTGACATGCGCGTTGCCGCATGGCGCTGTCGGCGCGCTGTTGGCGTGCTTGCGGGAGCGGAAATCGCGCCGCTGTCCGGTCCGTGTCAATTTCGCGAACCGTGATGCGGTGCGTGCAACTGCGCGCCGCAGTGCCGATAATCGCCGCGCCTGTCCCGGGGATTGCTCGCATGCGCCACGCTTATCTGCTGCCGCTGCTGTCGCTGTTGTTCACCGCGGTCGCCGCGCCAACCGTCGCCGCGCCGGCCGCGACCACGCTGCGCTGGCGCGGCGACTTCACCACCGCCAACAGTCTTGCCGACGGTCTCGCCAAGGCATGGGCGCGCGACGGTGGCGGCAAGCTCGAGGTGGATTCGTTCAACACCATCTCCGGTATCGATCAGGCGCTCGATGGCAAGGTTGATATCGCTGGCAGTGCGCGACCACCGTTTTCCGGGCGCCCGCGGGAATCGGGTCTGGTGTTCACCCCGCTGGCATGGGACGCGCTGGTGCTGATCACCCACCGCAACAACCCAGTGCACGACATCACTCTGCAGCAGCTATATCAGGTGTACATGGGCTACACCACCAACTGGAGCCAGTTGGGCGGGCCGGACAAGCCCATCAATCTGTACTCGATCGCCAGCCCGCTGGACGGCGTCGAGTTCGACCTGCGCAAGTTTTTGTACGGCCGTGGTAATCAGGAGATCGCGGCGCCGCGCCTGTATCTCAACACACAGCAATTGCAAATCGCGGTCGAGCTCGACGCGGACGCGCTGGGCGTCAGCGCGTACTCGAATGTCTACCGCAACCCCAGGTTGCAGATGCTGCGCGTCGAGGGCATCAGGCCGGATGCGAGCAGCATCAGCGACGGTACCTATCCGATGCTGGTGCCGCTGTATTTCGGCAGCAATCCGAACGATCCCAAGGCCGCCGAAGTGCAAAAGTTCCTGCGCTTCGCCGAAGGTCCCAAGGGGCAGGCGGTGATCCGCGCGCGGGGCATGATCCCCTATGCCGACGGCGCTGCACTGGCGGCCGGCGCCGATACGCGCGCCACCTGGATCGCGCAGCGCCTCGCCGCCGAGCAGAGTGCCGGCAGGATCGTCATGAACGGCCCGCTGGCCGCGCCCGGCGCGACTTACTCGCAGGGCGCCAGCATCGCGCCGACCTCGCCCAACACGCGCGCCGCGCGCGCGCGCATGGACGCGCGTGACGCGCAGGACAAGAAATCCAAGGTACGGAAAACCGCCGACGCCGACGACAGCGAGGGCGGCGGTAGCGAGTGAGGCCGCTGCGCGCGCTCAGTCTCGACCTTGACGACACGCTGTGGCCGGTCGAGCCGGTGATCGCCGCCGCCGAGGCCAGCCTGCACGACTGGCTGCACGCGCACGCGCCCACGGTGGCCGCGGCGTGGCCGCCGCCGGCCATGCGCGAACTGCGCGCGCGCATCGCGCGGCACTGCCCCGAGATCGCGCATGATTTCAGCGCGCAGCGCCGCCTGTCCCTGGCGCACGCGCTGCGCGCCTGCGGTGCCGATGAAGCGCAGACCGAGCCGGCGTTCGAGGCGTTCTTCGCCGCGCGCAATCGCGTGGTGCTTTATGACGACGCGCTGCCAGCGCTGGCGCGGCTGGCCGCGCTGCTGCCGCTGGCCAGCCTGAGCAACGGCAATGCCGATCTCGCGCGCATCGGCATCGACGCGCACTTCGCCGTGCAGGTTTCGGCGCGCGAAGCGGGCGTGGCCAAGCCTGACGCGCGCATCTTCGCCGCGCTGTGCCAGCACCTGCACTGCGCGCCCGCGCAGGTGTTGCACGTGGGCGACGATCCGTTGCTGGATGTCGTCGGCGCGCACGATGCCGGGCTGCAGGCGGCCTGGCTCAACCGTACGGGCAGTGACTGGCCCGGCCCCGGACCGGCGCCTGCGCTGATGTTTCGCGATCTCGGCGAACTTGCCGACTGGTGCGCGGCGCGTCTCGGCGCGGATTAACATGATGGTTTCCGCAGCGCGCATCCGCGCAAGTCTGCGGTGCTTGCCGCGCGTCATCCCATTCCATCGTTTGCGGAGTCGCTCATGTCCAACCTGATCGCGCTGCACCGCGGCCAGCACGCGGTGCCGATCGAAAGCCTCGACACCGCAGCGCTGCCGGCCTGCCGCAAGCGCCTCGACGCCGCGCAGCGGCGCTGGCTGCAATCCAGTGATTTCAACGCGCGCGCCGGCAGCACGCTGCTGTTGCCCGATGCTGGCGGCAAGCTCGCGCGTGTATTGGTGGGTGTCGATCGCGTGGAGCCGTTGTGGGCGCTGGGTGCGCTGGCGCAGAGCCTGCCCAAGGGTGACTACGCGCTGGCCGTCGAAGGCGTGCTCGGCGATACACGACTCGCGGCACTGGGTTTCGCGCTGGGTGGGTATCGCTACACGCGCTATCGCAAGGCGCCGCGCGCGCCGGCGCGTCTGGCCGTGGCGCCAGCGCTGCTGGCCGAGCTGCAGCCGCTGCTCGATGCCGCCGCACAGGTGCGTGATTGGGTCAACACGCCGACCGAGGACATGGGCCCGGCCGATCTGGCTGCGGCGGCACGCGCGCTGGGCAAGGCACACGGCGCCAAGTTGCGCGAGTGGGTGGGTGATGAGCTGCTCGCCGCCAACTTTCCCACCATCCACGCGGTCGGCCGCGCCAGCCACCGCGCGCCGCGCCTGATCGAGTTGCGCTGGGGCAAGAGCAGGCACCCGCATTTGCTGCTGGTCGGCAAGGGCGTGTGTTTCGACACCGGCGGGTTGAATCTGAAATCCGGCGACGGCATGCGCTGGATGAAAAAGGACATGGGCGGCGCCGCGCACGCGCTGGCCCTGGCCGGGCTGGTGATGCAGGCGCAACTGCCGGTGCGCCTGACGCTGCTGATCCCGGCGGTGGAAAACGCGGTCGGCGGCAACGCGTTGCGCCCCGGCGAGGTCGTCACCACGCGCAGCGGACAGACCGTGGAGATCGACAACACCGACGCCGAGGGTCGCCTGATCCTGGGCGACGCATTGGCCTATGCGGGTGAGCAGCGGCCGGATCTGGTCATCGATTTCGCCACGCTGACCGGCGCCGCGCGCGTTGCGCTGGGGCCGGATCTGCCGGCGCTGTTCGGCAACCGCAGTGCTTTGCGCGATGCGGTGCTGGCCGCGGGCGAGGCCGAGCACGACGCGCTGTGGCCGCTGCCGCTGTGGCGGCCGTACCAGCGCATGCTGGATTCGCACCTGGCCGATTTCGCCAACAGCGGCGTCTCGCGCCACGCCGGGGCGATCACCGCGGCGCTGTATCTGGAGCGCTTCGTGCCCGAGGCCACGCCGTGGCTGCACGTCGATGTGTATGCATGGAACGATGCCGATCGTCCCGGCCGGCCCCGGGGCGGTGAAGCGCAAGGCCTGCGCGCGTTTTTTGCGTTTCTGCGGCAGCGGTATTCGTAGCGCTCGGGACTCGGGACTCGGGACTCGGGACTCGGGACTCGGGACTCGGGACTCGGGACTCGGGACCAAGCGTTGCGGTTCTGTCCTCGTCATCCCGGACGGCGCGCAGCGCCGATCCGGGATCCAGACGCGCCTTGCACGTGCGCGACCGGATGACCCGCTGCGCGGTTGTGAAGCGCTTCCCGCTTTCGCGGGGATGACGATGCAAAGGAACTCGGCAGCACGCTGGTCTTTCCGGATTCCCTGGTCGCAACTCAATGCGCCACCAGCAGCGGCAGCGGGCACTCGCGGAACAACGCGCGGGTGACGCCGCCCAGCACCATCTCGGTCAGCCGCGAGCTGCCCCAGGCGCCGAGCACGATCAGATCGCACTGCAACGCCTGCGCGCGCGCCAGGATGGCGGGCGCCGGCGTGCCCTCGGGCTGGAAGCGTTCGATGCTGGCGGCGATGCCGCGTCGCGCGAACCACGGCGCAAGATCCAGCGGCGGCAGCCAGGCCAGCCCTTCCGGGCCTTGCTCGCGGCTGCCATCGAGCACATGCACGGCCTCGGCGCGGGCCAGCAGCGGCGCGGCGCCGTGCAGCGCGCGCGCGGATTCCAGACTGCCGTTCCAGGCGATCAGCACGCGCCGGCCCGTGCTGGCGGCACCGGCCGCGGGCACGATCAACACCGGCTTGACCGCGGCGAATACCGTGCGCGAGGTACTGCCGAAGCCGATCGGCGCGTCCGCGCGCGTTTCCGGGCGCTGCACGATCAGCAGGTCGGCGCTGGCCACGGCCAGGCACAGCACCTGCGCCAGATCGCCTTCGCCGACGCGCCAATCGCCGTGCAATCCATGTTGCTGCAACAACTGTCGCCACCAGTCGGCCTTGGCGCTGGCGGCCTTGCGCGCCTGCTCGGCTTCCTGCACCTGCAGCGTGATCGCCTCGGGCACGGCGAAGGCGGCGCTGGGCAAGGCCGCGGCGAACACGCCACTGAGCCGCGCCTGCAGGCGCACGGCCAGGTCCAGCGCCAGGTCCAGCGCGGCGTGGCGCGTGCCGGGATGAGGAACATGCACGATAAATTCGGGGGTGGGCATGGGCGCACGGCTCCGCTGGATGTGAATGGCGTCAACGCCGCGTATGCTTTGCGCATTGCGTCGCATTGAGTGATGCGGCAAGACTATCGCCCGCCGCGCGTCGTCGCGAGTGTAGTGCCGCGCCGCCGCCTCAATCCCAAGGAGTGCCCCATGCGTATTCTCACCGCCAACATCCTGTGCGCCGGCCTACTGCTGGTCGGCAGCCTGGTCGCCATGCCCGTGCAGGCGCGCGACATCAGTTGTCAGATGCGCTACAACCTCAAGGGCTGGTCGTTGTTTTATCAGACCGCGCACGGCAACGGCGTGGTGACCTGCGACAACGGCCAGAGCCTGCGCGTGAGCATCGAGACCAAGGGCGGCGGCCTGACCATCGGCAAGTCCGAGATCACCAACGGACGCGGGCGCTTCGCCGGCGTGCGCAGTATCCGCGATGTGCTGGGCGCCTATGCCACCGCCGATGTGCACGCCGGCGTGGTCAAATCCAGCGCGGCGCAGGTGCTGGTCAAGGGCAATGTCACCCTGGCGCTTGCTGGCACCGGCAGGGGCTGGGATCTCGGCATTGCTTTCGGCAAGTTCGTGATCAAGGCTGATTGACGGCCCACGCGCGCGGACGTGAGCTCAGATCTGCACATCTGTCGTGGTGGTTGTCACTGCGGTCGCGTGCGTTTCGAGTGTCGAGTATCGGCGCAGCCGCTGGTGCTGGACTGCGATTGCTCGATCTGCCGCATGAGCGGGTTCTTGCATCTGATCGTGCCGGCCGCGCGATTCCGCCTGCTCAGCGGCGCCGAGGATTTGTGCGAGTACCGCTTCAATACCGGCACGGCGCGGCATTTGTTCTGCAAGACCTGCGGGGTGAAGAGTTTTTACATGCCACGCTCGCACCCGGACGGCATTGACGTCAACCTGCGCTGCGTGGATCCCGACTGCGTGCCCGGTTACACGCTGCAAGCCTTTCACGACGCCGAGCGCGCAGCGGAAACCGCGGCGCTGGCGCATCTGAGCGTGCCGGACTTGCGCTGAATCGGCATGGCTCATGCTGCGCCGCGGAGGTCCGTGATAGCGTACGGTTTTTTTTACGGCGGAGTCGCCGATGAATACCCACACCGCGCCGCGACCCAGCGTGCTGCACGCGCACGATGAGCGGGTCAGCATGTTGATTCATGCGCTGGGCATCGCGCTCAGCATCGCCGGTCTGGTGTTGTTGATCGTGACTGCGGCCGGGATCGGACGAGTACGCGCGCTGCTGGCCGTGGTGGTGTTCGGCAGCGCGCTGGTGTTGCTGTACAGCGCCTCGACGCTGTACCACGCCGCGCGTGGCGTCGATGCCAAGCGGCGACTGCGGCGGCTGGATCACATCGCCATTTATCTGCTGATCGCCGGCACCTATACGCCGTTCACGCTGCTGGCCCTGCGCGGCGCGTGGGGCTGGAGCCTGTTCGCGGCGATCTGGGCGCTGGCGGCTTTCGGCAGCACGCTGGAGTTCAGCAGTTGGGGGCAGCGGCGCTGGCTGGCGGCGCTGGTATACGTGGGCATGGGCTGGATCGGTGTGTTCGCGTTCGCACCGCTGCATGCGGTGCTGGCCGGTGGTGGGCTCACCCTGGTGCTGGCGGGCGGCGTGGCTTACACGCTGGGCGTGCCGTTCTATCTGTGGCGGCGGCTGCCGTTTCACCACAGCGTGTGGCATGTGTTCGTGCTGGCTGGCAGCGTGCTGCAGTTTCTCGCGGTGCTGCTGTACGTGCTGCCGCTGGTGCATCCTGCCGCGGCTTGATCACAGCAGCCAGGCACTGGCGAACACGCCGGGCATGGCGAAGCACGGCGCCAGCTTGACGATCAGTCCCATGGTTGGCACGGCGTGTGCGGCTCAGCGCGACCACCACGCGCCCGGGTAGTACACGCCGGGCTGCGGGCGTTCACGCAACACCTCATGGCGGAAGCGGAACAGCGCGGCCGGGCGTCCACGCGGTGCGCGCGCTTGCACGCCGGTGGCCTCGACCAGGCCGGCGTTCTCGATCAGGCGGCGGAAGTTCTGCGTGTGCAGTCGGCGCCCGGCCAGCGCCTCGATCACCTGCTGCAATTGGCTCAGGGTGAAGCTCTCGGGCAGCAGCTCGAACACCACCGGGCGATAGCGCAGCTTGCCGCGCATGCGCCCCAGCGCGGTGGCCAGGATGCGGCGGTGATCCTGCACCAGCGCGTGGCCCAGCCCGGGTGCGCCGCCGGCTTCTGGCACCAGCCCGGCTTCCCACAGCAGCTCATAGCGCTCCAGCGTGCGCTCGGTATCCCATGGCGCGCCATGCAGGCCGAACACCAATTCCACGCGCTCGCGCCGTTGCGCCGTATCGCCAGCCCAACGCAGCAGCGCCGGCGCCAGCGGCGCATCGAGCAGCACCGGGCGCTGCTGGCGCCAGTCCTCCCACGGCAGAAAGGCATACACGTCGTGCCAGTGCGCGGCACCCTCGGGCAGGGTTTGCTCGCGCGTCAGCGCGAGGTAGGCGATACCGATCGTGCGTGGCCGCGCATGGCGCAGGTGCGGATCGCGCTGGCGGTCGCCGAAGGTGTACAGCTGCTCGACGTAGCCGAGCCGGAAGCCGCTCACGCGCTGCACCCACTCGCGCAGGCCGCGTTCCAGCGTGGGATGCGCGGCGCTGTCCAGCGGACCTGCCGGCAGCGCGTAGCCCTCCGCCGTGGCTGCGGTGAGCACGCGCGGCGTGGCCGCGGTCACAGCCAGGATCACCGCTTCCAGATTGACGCCTAACGCATCCGGCATATCCGAAACACCCCTGCATTGAGCCTACGCCACTGCCACGGGGAATGCCCGCGACAGGTTCGTGTTGTGCTCTAGCAGAAGTGATGCCAACCGCGCGTGACACGCTGTGACCATTGGTCGATCAACGCGATACAGGCGGCTGCGGCGCGCTGTCCACGACGTCTTCCTCGTTCGCGGTGTCACGATGCAGCGCCTCATGGTAGATCGACTGCGGCCGGATCGCGCGCGAGACGTGGTAGGCCACCAGGCACGACAACATGAGTGCGGGCACCAGTTGATACTCCAGCGTCATCTCGAACACGATCAGGAACGACATCAGCGGCGCGTGCGTGGTCGCGGCCAGGAACGCGCCCATGCCGATCACCGCGTACACCACCGGCAGCGACGAGTCCGGCCACAGCGCGTGCGCGGCGCTGCCGGCCAGCAGACCCAGCAGGGCGCCGACGAAGATCGTCGGCGTGAACACGCCGCCGACCGCGCCCGAGCCGGTGGTGGCGGCGGTGGCGAACACCTTGGCGATCAGCACGGCCGCGACCAGTGCCAGCGGCCAGGGGTGCTTCAGCACGTCGTTGACGACGCTGTAGCCGTTGCCCCAGACCTGGGGCCACCAGATCGAGATCGCGCCGACCACCAGGCCGCCCAGCGCCAGTTTCAGCGGCAGGGCCAGCCGCAGTCGCGCGGCCAGCCGGTGCGCGCCGTCCAGCGTGACCATGAACAGCGGCGCCAGCGCGCCGAGGATCAGGCCCATCAGCAGGAACAGCGGCAGCTCCCACAGCGAGGCCACATGCAGCGGCGGAATCTTGTACACGGGCGCGTAGCCCAGCGCCTGGTGCACGGTGACTTCGGACACGACCGAAGCCACCATCAGCGGGCCGAGGCGACGGATCGACAGCGTGCCGTAGACGATTTCAGCGATGAAGATCGCGCCCGACAGCGCCGCGTCGTAAGCCGCGGCAAAACCCGCGGCGGCGCCACAGGCCAGCAGCAGGCGCAGGTCGTCGCCGTCGAAACGCGCGAGCTGGCCGATCCACGAGCCGGTGGCCGCGGCCAGTTGCACCATCGCGCCCTCGCGGCCGATCGAGCCACCGGCGCCGATGGTGCATAGCGATGAAGCGCTGCGCAGCAGCGTGCCCTTCACATCCTGGCGGCCGTCGCCGATGGCGATGGCTTCCAGATAATCCGGCTGATGCCTGCCCTTGGCGACGCGCTGCGCCAGCCACAGAATCGCTCCGGCGAAGACCCCGCCCAGCGCCGGGGTGAGCGCGCGCCGCCACGGCGCCAGCGCTTCGGCGGCGTGCACCAGACTGCCCGGATGCTGCGTGGCGAGGCGTTCGGTGAACGCCATGCCCTCGTGGAACGCCACCGTGGCCAGCGCACCGACCACGCCGATCAGCGCCGCCCACAACAGCAGCCAGCGGTCGTCGCCGTGATAGCCCGGCGCGCGCGGCGCGGCTGGCGCAGCGGGCTTCAAGCGCGCCGACTCATCGGTGCGCGCTCACAGGTCCTGGTAATTCGGGCCACTGCCGCCCTCCGGCGTCACCCAGTTGATGATCTGGTAAGGATCCTTGATATCGCAGGTCTTGCAGTGCACGCAGTTGGCGGCGTTGATCTGCAGACGCTTGCCAGCGGCGTCATCAACCATCTCGTAGACCCCGGCGGGGCAGAAGCGCGTGCACGGATTGGCATATTCGGTCGCACAACGTCCGATACAGATATTTGTGTCGGCCACGTGCAGATGCACCGGCTGGTCCTCGCCGTGCTCGGTGGCAGCGAAGTACACGCTGGCCAGGCGATCGCGCGGCGGCAGGATGCGCTGCACGTAATCGCGTCGCGGCGATTGCTGCGCGTCCACGCGCGCGAGCTGGGCGTGATCGGCGTGGTTGCGCAGCGTCCACGGCGAGCGCCCGGCGGTGACGGTTTCCCAACCAGCGTTGGCCAGCCCCAGCCACAGCCCCTTGTGAAAACCGGGGCGGATATTGCGCACGCGGCGCAATTCCCGCACCACGGTTGAGGCGCGCAGGCGCGCATCCCAGCCCGTACTTGCGTAGCCCTGCTCGGCCACCTGCGCGGCGGCCAGCATGGCCGAGCGCATGGCCTGGTGCGTGCCCTTGATCTTGGGCACGTTGAGCAGACCGGCCGCGTCACCGATCAGTAGCGCGCCTGGCATCTCGACCCTGGGCAGCGACTGATAACCGCCCTCGACCAGCGCGCGCGCGCCGGCGGAAATGATCTGCCCACCTTCCAGCAGCGGCAGCACGCGCGCATGCTGCTTGAACTGCTGGAACGCCTCCCATGGCGAGAACATAGGGTCGCGGTAATCCAGCCCCGCCACGAAACCGATGGCCAGGCGATCGCCGCCGAGGTGATACATGAAGCTGCCGCCGTAAGTCGCCGGGTCCAGCGGCCAGCCCAGCGTGTGCACCACCTTGCCTGGCTCGCCGCGTCCGGCCGGCAGTTGCCAGAGCTCCTTGAGGCCGATGCCGTAGGTCTGCGGATCGACGCCGCGATCGAGGCCGTAGCGGGCGATCAATTGCTTGCTCAGATGTCCGCGGCAGCCTTCACCCAGCACCGTCAGCGGCGCCTTGATGTCGATGCCTTGCGTGTAGCCCGGCTTGTGACTGCCGTCGCGCGCCACGCCCATGTCGCCGATGCGCACGCCGGCTACGGCGCCCCGCGCATCGAACAGCGGTTCGGCGGCGGCGAAGCCGGGGTAGATCTCCACGCCCAGCGCCTCGGCCTGTGGTGCCAGCCACGCGCACAGCGCGCCGAGGCTGACGATGAAGTTGCCGGCATTGTGCATCTGTGGCGGCGTCGGCATTTTCAGTGCCTTGCGCGGGTTGCGCAGCCACCAGAATTCGTCGTGGCGCACCGGCACGCACAGTGGCGGTGGCGCGTCGCGCCAGCCCGGCAGCAGCGCATCCAGCGGTGCCGGCTCGATCACCGCGCCGGACAGGATCTGCGCGCCTACCGCCGCGGCTTTTTCGATCACGCACACGCGCGCCCCGGGCTTGAGCTGCTTCAGACGTATCGCGAACGCCAGCCCGGCGGGGCCGGCGCCGACGCTCACGACGTCGTACTCCATCGCATCGCGTTCGCTCATGGTCATGCGGCCGTCACTGAAACGATCGTTTGATTGTCCAGCTTTGCGACGCGGGCGGCAACGCGCACAATACGGTATTGCTTGGAGAGCAGCAGGATGAATCACGGCGCGGTCGATGCAACCCGTTTCGGCGTGTGTCAGACGCTCGCCGCGCTGGCCTCCGGCAATCTTGGCCCGGTCGATGTGGCCGAAGCCTGCCTGCAGCGCGCGCATCGGCTCAATCCGCAACTGGGTGCGTTCGTCGATTTGCGCCCGGTGCTGGTGCGCGAGCAGGCGCAAGCCAGCGCGCACCGCCGCCGCGAGCACGTGCTCGGGCGGCTTGATGGCATACCCGTCGCGATCAAGGATTGCTTCGACATCGCCGGCTGGCCAACGCGCGTCGGTTTGCCGCGCGCGGCGGTGGAGATGGCCACCCACGACGCCGCCGCGGTGACGCGACTGCGCGCCGCCGGCGCGGTGTTGATGGGCAAGACCGCGCTGGACGAGGGCGCGCTGGGTGCGCACGGACAAAACCCGCACTATCCGCCGGTGCGGCACCCGCGCAAGCCCACGCATACGCCGGGTGGCTCGTCCTCCGGTGCGGCGGTGGCGGTGGCCAGCGGCATGGCGCTGGCGGCGCTGGGCGCCGACAGTCTCGGTTCGGTGCGCATCCCCGCCAGTTATTGCGGCCTGGTCGCGCTGAAGCCCACGCATGGCGAGATTTCCTGCGTCGGCATGGCCCCCAGCGCGCGGCGCCTGGACTGCGTGGGCATCCTCGCGCGCGAGGTGCGCGACGCGGTGGTGATGCTGCAGGTGCTGGCCGGCTACGACGCCGAGGACGCGTTTTCGCGCAAGCGCCGCGTGGCCTTCGCGCTGCCCGATTTGGAGCCCGGACGCCTGCGCATCGGCCTGCTGCCGGATCTCGCCGCGCTCGGCGTGGGCGCCGACATGCAGCAGGTGTTCGCGCGCGCGCTGGACACGCTGGGCGAACTGCTCGGCCAGCGCCACCGCGTCGATTGCGCGGACTGGGATTTCGCGCGCGCGCGCCGCGCCGGCCTGCTGTTGATGGAGGCCGAGATGCTGCGCACCTTTGCCGCGGATCTACTCGATGTCGCGCATCCGGTGTCACCGCGCTTCCGGCACATGCTGGACTACGCGCGCGACAAGAGCGCCACCGATTACGTCGCCGCCGATCGCATGCTCGACGCCGCGCGGCTGAAGGCGCGGCGCCTGTTCGCGCAGGTCGACGTGCTGGTTACCCCGACCACGCCCAACGGCGCGTATGCGCTCGATCAAAGCGAGCCGGCCAACGCCGCCGATCTGACCAGCTTCGCCAGTTTGTCCGGCTGCCCCGCGGTGAGCATCCCCATGGGCACGCTGCAGGATGGTTTGCCGGCCGGCCTGCAACTGGTCGGTCCGCCGGGTTCCGATCTGCGCCTGCTGGAGCTGGCCGAGGTGTTCGCCGCGGCGCTGGATGCCACGCCCGTGTTTCCCATGGGCGATGGGCATCCCTGAGCCGCACCACGCGCTGCCCGGCGCAGTGCTGCCGCTGCCCGACGCGCTGCTGCGGTTCGCGCCGGATTTTTTGGCGACAGCCGAGGCCGACGCGCTGCTGCATGAACTGCACGCCGCGATTCCATGGGAGCAGCACCACGTGCGATTGTTCGGGCGCACGCTGCCGGCACCGCGCTTGTCGTGCTGGATCGGCGATCGTGACGCCGCGTACACCTACTCGCGCGTGCGCTTCGCGCCGCGCCCGTGGCCGTCGGCGCTGGCGGCGCTGCGCGCGCGACTGGAGACATGCTGCGCCGCGCGCTTCAACAGCGTGCTGGCCAATCTGTATCGTGATGGCCGTGACGCCATGGGCTGGCACAGCGATGACGAGCCGGAACTGGGCGCCGCGCCGCTGATCGCCAGCCTCAGCCTGGGCGCACCACGCCGATTCCTGCTGCGCGCGCGCAGCGGCGGCGCCACACGCAGCACGATGCTCACGCTGAGTCATGGCAGCCTGCTGCTGATGGGCGGCGCCTGTCAGCGCCTGTACCGCCACGCCGTGCCGCGCACGCGCGCCGCCGTGGCGCCGCGCATCAATCTGACCTTTCGCTGGGTGCAGCCGCGGCAACGCTGAGGCTCATGCCACCGCGATGACTTGTCGCGTCACCGCGTCGTCGTCGCGCTGGTTGCGCGCAACTGCTGCACGGTCCACGCGGCGACGGCGTCCTG
Organism: Metallibacterium sp.; assembly: GCF_054637675.1. Lineage (NCBI taxonomy): Bacteria > Pseudomonadati > Pseudomonadota > Gammaproteobacteria > Lysobacterales > Rhodanobacteraceae > Metallibacterium > Metallibacterium sp. Next base: position 11,354 of record NZ_JBTSRB010000006.1, on the reverse strand, counting down.
CAAAGTGACGCTGGCCTGGCCAAAGGCTTGCACCGCAGCGGCGGCACGGTCGTTCGCGGCCGGCGCGCTGGCGCTGAAGCGCTGCTGCGCGAGCAACTGGCGCGAGGCGTTGTCGAGCAGGCGCACTTGCAACGTCACTTGCGCCGCGGCGTGCTGGCCATCCACGCGCAGGCGAAACTCATCCAGATCGCTTTGCAGCGTGTACTGCGCCAGCACGCCGCTGTCGGCGGGCACCGCGCGCGCGATGCCGGCATCGATCAACGCGGCCAGCAGGCGCTGGCGCAGCATCACCGCCGGGCGTTCGGCCCAGCGCGCGCCGGCGTACACCTGCAGTTGATCGGGTTGTGGACTGACCAGCAGCGCGGCGCTGTCGAGCAGGCCGTTGGCCGCAGGCAGCGTCACCGCGAGCGTGCTGCGCAGCGGCGCTGCCGCAACTGTCGGCGCTGGGGCCGGCGGCAGCAAAAATACCTGCGGATTGCCGCGTGGTCCGATCAGGCTGCTGCACGCGCCTAGCAGCAGGGTTGCAAGCAGCAGCGCGGCGAAACGGAGGCGGTTCATTGCGGGTGGTACTCCTTGGGGGCGTCGTGGCCAAGCAGGTAGGCCGCCGGATCGGGCCGCAGGCGCGCGCTCAGCGCATTGAGCTGGCGCAGGGTGAGCTGCAATTCGCGCAGCGTCGGTCCCAGTTCTGCGGTGCCCTGGGTGCCGGCGGCCAGCGCGCCGCGATTCTCGGCGATGACCTGCTGCAGTTGCGTGCTCATCTGCTGGAACGATCGCAAGCTGGCCTGCGCGCTTTGCAGGGTGGCACGGCCCTGATCGTTGATCAGCGCGTTGGTATTGCTGGCGAGCTGATCGACTTGCGCCAACGTGGCGTTGAGGCGCGTGCTGGCGCCCGCCAGTTGCACCAGCGCCGTGCGCAACTGCCCGCGTTCGGCGGCGATCGCGGCGGTGGTTTCATCGAGATGCTGCAGGGTGCTGACGAGGCGCTGCACGTTCTGCGCCGAGAGCAGCTCCTGCAGGCGCTGCAGCACTTCATTGACGTTGGTGGCGATGTCCTCGCCGGAGTTGAGCAGCTTGGACAGCTCGGAATTCTGCGCCACGATCACCGGGATGTGACCGTCGTGGCCGCGCAGCCGCGGACTGTCCGGCGAGCCGCCGGTGAGCTGGATGAAGGCCACGCCGGTCAGGCCCAGCAGGCCGAGCTTGGCGCCGGTGTCCAGTTTGACCGGCGTGTCGCCGGCGACCTGGATGCGCGCGATGACCTTGCGCGGGTCATGCGGATCGAGCTTGAGATCGGCGACCTGACCGACCTTGATGCCGTTGTATTGCACCATGCCGCCATTGGACAGGCCGGTGACCGATTCGTTGAACACCACGTCGTAGTAGGCGTAGGCGTGATCGACGCTGCTCTTGCCCAGCCACAGCACGAACAGCAAGGCACCCAGCAGCACCGCCAGGGTGAAGGCGCCGATCAACACGTGGTGCGCGCGCGTTTCCATGTCATGTCTCCGGGGTCGGCGCGGCCCAGGCCGCATTGGCGGCGCGCCCGCGCGGACCGTGAAAATAGTCCTGCACCCAAGGATGAGCGCAGCGCTCGACCGTGGCCAGATCGGCGCACACCAGTACGCGGCGATCGGCCAGCACCGCGACGCGATCGCAGACCGCGTGCAGGGAATCGAGATCGTGTGTATTCATGTACACGGTCAGGCCCAACGCGTCGCGCAGGGTGCGCAGCAGATGATCGAAGCCGGCAGCGGTGACCGGATCGAGCCCCGATGTGGGCTCGTCGAGAAACAGAATCTCCGGGTCCAGCGCCAGCGCGCGCGCCAGCGCCGCGCGCTTGCGCATGCCGCCGGACAGTTCGGACGGATACTTGTCGCGCGCGTCCTGCGGCAGACCGGCCAGCGCGATTTTCAGCGTCGCCACGCGGCGCGCATCGCGTGCGCTCAGCGCAGTGTGTTCCAGCAATGGCACGCAGATGTTGTCAACCACGCTCAGCGAGGAAAACAGCGCGCCATCCTGAAACAGCACGCCGATGCGGCGTTCGATGGCGATACGCCGTGGTGGCGACAGCGCGTGCAGGTCGGCGCCAAGCAGGCGCACCGTGCCGGCGTCGGGGCGACGCAGGCCGATGATCGTGCGCAGCAGCACCGACTTGCCGGTGCCGGAGCCACCGACCACGCCAAGAATCACGCCGCGGGGTACTTCCAGATCGAGGTGCTCGTGAACGACCTGGATGCCGAAGCGCGTGCCCAGATCGCGCACCGCGATCAGCGTATCCGGCGTGGCCGCGAGCGCAGCGGGCAGCGCGCTCACCAGCCCATCTCCATGAAAAACAGCGCGGCCAAGGCATCGACCAGGATCACCACGAAGATCGCCTGCACCACGCTGGAAGTGGTGCGCTCGCCGACTGATTCGGCGCTGCCGGTGACCTTGAAGCCCTCCAGACAACCGATGATGCCAATCAGAAACGCCAGCACCGGCGCCTTGCTCATACCCACCCAGAAATAGCTCAGTGGCGTGTCGGCGTGGAACAGCGAAAGAAACATCGCCGGCGGAATGCCGATTACCGTCACGCAGACGATGGCGCCGCCGAGCACGCCGGCCAGCATCGCGATCAGGGTGAGCATCGGCAGGCCCAGCATCAGCGCCAGCACGCGCGGCAGCACCAGCACCTCGATCGGGTCCAGCCCGATGGTGCGCAGCGCGTCGATCTCCTCGTGCGACTTCATCGCGCCCAGTTGCGCGGTGAACGCGCTGGCGGTGCGTCCGGCCAGCAGGATCGCTGCCAGCAACACGCCGAATTCGCGCAGAAACGCGAACGACACCAGATCGACCGTGAACACGCTGGCGCCATACGTGCTGAGCACCGTGGCGCCCAGAAACGCGATGACCGCGCCGACCATCAGCGACAGCAGCGCCACGATCGGCAGCGCGTCCAGCGTGGTCTGCTCCAGTTGCGCGACCAGCGCGGTCATGCGCCAGCGCCGCGGACGCAGCAGGTTGCGCGCGAGGGTTTCCAGCACCAGGCCGATGAAGCCGAGCAGGGTGCGCGTCTGGCGCCAGATCGCATCGCTGGTGCGCCCGAGATGCGCCAGCAGTTCGACGAAGCCCAGCCCGTCGCCGCTCGGCGGCGTGTAGGCGAGGATGTCGCTGACCGCGCCGCCAACGGTGCCCAGCAGGGCGCGGCGCTCGGGAGCGAGATCGGGCAGCGCGGCGATGACAGCGCACAGACGTTGCGGACCCAGCAGCAGGCTGAGCAGACCGGCGCCTGCGGTGTCCAGTGCGCTGAGCGCGCTCAGATCGAGGTGGAAATCATCGCCAAGCGTGTTGCGCATGGGCTGCATCTGCCGCTCGATGGCGGCGAAATGCGCCAGCGTCCATGCGCCGGAAACGCGCAGCGTCACGCTGCCGTCGCCGTCAGCAAGCAAGTCGACGCGGCCAGGGACGTCAGACGTACTCATGGGTGCGAGATTAACAGTTCGACCGGATCAGCCGGGACTCAGGGCTCGGAAATAGTGAGTCGCGAGTCGGAAGTCGGAACTGAGCTGGCCGCGTGACGCGGGTTCCGGCTTGTCTTGCCGAGCATCGCGAAGCATCTCAACGCAGCGGCATGCGTCATGCCGCACACAAGACGCCGCGCAACAAGCGCCGCCTGCATGCTTCGGCCGGTGGCCTCAGCATGACAAAACATCGAGGCGGCAGTGGCCCGCATGCACAACGCGCGCCTTGCAAGCGGGTTTGACCTTTCCCCGGTCCCCGGTTTTGCGCCTTTTATCTGCTCAAAATATCCGTTAATCAGAAAAACAGTCATTATAATCACGTAAACGTATAGTTTCACTGCCGTACATCCGAACAGGGCGATGCCGATGTGGTGTCGAGTCGGTGCAAATGTCCGTGTGGGGCACGGCTTCTCGATGATGGAGATGCTGATCGTACTGGCCGTGGTGGCGGTGCTGGTCACCTTGGCGGCGCCCGGTTTGCGTATGGCGCTGATCAAGCTGCAGGTGGGCAGCACCATCAACGCGCTGGTGGCCGACTTGCAAACCGCGCGCACGCTGGCCATCAGCCGCGGGCGGCTGGTCGGTGTGGTGGCTGTCAATGGCAACTGGCTGGATGGCTGGCAGATCCAGCCGGATAGCGCGCCCGCCACGGCCGGCTACACCGCGGCCAGCGGCGCACCGCTGCGCCAGCATGAGGCGCTGGACGTCGAATTCAGCGCCGCCGCCGGTCGCGGCGGCGCGCTCGGCAGCGTGGTGTTCGCGCAGGACGGCAGCGTTTACGACACCGCCAGCAATGGCCGCGCCAGTATCGATACCACATTCAGCGTGTGCAAACCGGCGGGCAGCCAGGCGCAAGCCATGACGTTGGTGGTGCATGCCTCGGGGCAGATGGAGTCCTACCGCGACAGCAGTGTCAGCGGAGCCACCTGTTCATGAGCGTCTGTCTGCCGATGCACGCGCGGCGCGGCTTCAGCCTGGTCGAGGTGCTGGTCGCGGTGCTGATCTTCAGCCTTGGCCTGCTCGGTCTGGCCGGGCTGCTGGTCGTGTCCACGCAGTCCAGCCACGCCTCGTATCTGCGCACCCAGGTTGGCTTCATGGCCGAGCAGATGGCCAACCGCATGCGCGCCAATCCGCAGGGCGTGTGGGTCGGCAGCTATGACAGCGCCGCATATCCCATCGCCGGTACGCCACCGGCCTGCGACAGCGCCGCAGGTTGCTCGCCGCCGCAGGTCGCGCAACGCGATCAGATACTGTGGAGCCGACAGTTGCAGCAGTTTCTGCCCGCGGGCGCGAATGCCGCGGTGCAGTGCACGCAGCCGGGCGCGGGGCCGGCGGTCAGCGCCACACAGTTTGCTTATCGCCCACCGTATGCCGGCACCTGTTCGATGACCGTCACCTGGACCGAAACCACGCTCGCGCGCGGCGGCACGCCGGCTGCGCAAACCTTTGCCTGGGTATTCCAGCCATGAAGCTTCCAGACATGAAGCCGATTCGCGGCCTCTCACGTGGTTTCACCCTGGTCGAGCTGATGATCGCGCTGGCCCTGGGCCTGCTGGTCACCGTCGGCATCATCAGTGTGTTTGTCTCCACCAGCAAGGCCGGCAACGTGCAGACGCAGATGGCGCGACTGCAGGAGGAGGGCCGCTACGCCATCGGTCAGATCGGCAGCGATCTGAGCATGGCCGGCGGTCTGTACGGCGCCAATACCGGTGGCCTGGCCACGCGGGAAACCTGGGGCTACATGGACGGTCTGCGCAGCCCGACGGCGTATGTGCAATTCGCCAGCCTCGGCCTGCCTGACAACGCGGTGGCGCTGGGCAATCCGCCGGCCGCGCCATATCCGCTGCCTTCACGCATCTATGTCAGCGGCCATGAGTGCAGCGCCGCGGCTTGTACTCCCGCGGTTCCCGTCGCGATCGCACCGGTCATGGGTACCGCCGCGGGCAATCGCGTGCCCGGTGCCGACGTGCTGACGCTGCGCTACGTCACCGGCCGCGGGTGGTCGGTGGTCGAGGGCGGCTCGGCGCAGGTTTGCGATGCGACCAACAACCTCACCTCGATCCGCATCGTGCCGCAGGCCGGCGATGCACCGCTGGCGAGCTTCCAGGCCGGCGATCTGGCACTGCTCACCGATGGCTCGGCGGCGTCCGTGTTCAAAGTCACACGCGCCGGCGGCGTGTTCACGCCGAGCAGTGATTTTCCCGGCTACGCACCCGGTTGCGTCAACACCCAGACCGACGCGCGCCTGTACAACTTCTCCAACGATTTCACCACCATCACCTACTACCTGCAGTTGCTGGCCGACAGCAATCCGGATGCGCCGGCCGGGCATCGGGTCGCGGCGCTGATGCGCAAGGTCAACGGAGGCCCGGCCGAGGAAATCGCGCGCGGCGTCGAGCGCCTCGATTTTCGCTACATGGTCGAGAATGCCGACGGCGGCGTGATCGTGCTCGGTGCCGACAACGTGGCGGCGGGCACCGATGGCTCGGGCAATGCCATCGATTGTCCGGTGCAGCCCGATCTGAGTGCTTTCACCGGCGCCACGCTCAGCGAATTGCGGCAGGGTTGCCTGTGGCGCGCGTTGCGCGCCATCGAAGTCCACGCCCTGGTCGACAACGCCACGCTGTTGCCCGCACTCGGCGCCAACGAGTTGGCTTACCGCTACTCCTGCGACGGTAGCGCGAGCTGCACCAACAGCGGCGCCGCGCTGGCGCCAACCGCGCTCACCGCGCCGCTGCCCAACGGCCTCGACAAACGCATGCTGCGGCGTGAGTTCGTCGGCATGTACAGCGTGCGCAACTACAACCCGTGATGCCCATGCCTGCGCTCATTCGCAACCCGACTGTTCCGACCGCGTCGACACGCCAGCGCGGCGCCGCGTTGATGGTGGCGCTGGTGTTCATGCTGCTGCTGGCGATCCTCGCCATCGGCGCCATGCGCAGCGCCTTGCTGCAGGAAAAAATGGTCGGCGCGGTGCGCAACCAGCAGCTCGCCGGCATGGGCGCCGAGTCGGCGCTGCGTGCGGCCGAATTCCGCCTGTGGTCGGCCAGCCTCGGCGCGCAGCCGGTGATTTGCGGCGCGGCGGCGCTGGGCGGTTGCTACAGCTACGTCGCCGGGCAGCCCAATGCCACGGTGCAGGCGTTCATCGATGCCCGCGGCTGGTTCACAGCCGGTGCGACCAGCTACAGCACGGTGGACATGACCGCGCTGCCGGGCGCCACCACCAATGCACGCCTGGCCAGCAATCCCGTGTTCCTCGTCGAGGATCTGGGCATCGAGACACCGCCCGGCCTCGGTCCCGCGCATGAGTCGGGTACTACCGGCCCCAACGCCGGGCCGCGCAGCGCCGACAAGCATCTGTACCGCATCACCGCGCGCAGCACCGGTGGCAATGCCAACAGCGTACGCGTGGTGCAGACCACCTTCGCCGCCAAGAGCAACTGAGGACCACGCCATGCGCCACCGTCCCCGTGTCGCCCGCGCGCACAGCGTCTTTGCACTGGCGCTGATACTCACGCTTGCCGCTGGCCTGCACAGCGCACCCGCGCGGGCCGTCACGTATTACACGGTGGACCTCAGTACCACGCCGCTCGATCTGACCAAGAACGTCGATCCCAACATCGCCGTGACGTTCGATGATTCGGGGTCGATGAGCTGGGATTTCATGGGCGATCGGCGGCCGTTCGACAATGTTGGCTGGAGCGACGTCTGGCGCTGCGCGGGCGTGATCGATCCGCGCGTGACCGCGGCCGGTGACTTGCGCGCCCATGCCATGAACGGCGTGTACTACAACCCCAACGTCGTCTACCCGCCGCCGCTGTATGAGGACGGTGCCTCGTTCCCCAATGCCGATGCCACCCTGGTGGCTGTCTGGAACGATGGCATCCAACGCAATCGTCCGCTCAACGCGGGCAATCCGGGCACGACCCATTTCACCGGCGCGTGGTCTTGTCCCGGCGCGTCCTCGAATCCGGTTGGCACCGGGCCTTACTACTGGCGACTCAAGACTGGCGTGAACATCGGCACGCTGGGCGCGGTGAACACCGCGAATCTGTACATCGCCTCGAACTGGGAGGCCGTGGCGGTGCCAGCCAGCCAGTACCAGAATTGGGCCAATTGGTGGGCTTATTACCGCACACGCAATCTGATGACGCGCAGCGCGCTGTCGCGCGTGTTCGGCAGCCTGGGCGACGACATTCGCGTCGTCTACCAGAACATCAACAGCGATACGACCACGTATCCATGGCTGGCCAAGGACAGCACGCCGATCACGGCATTTTCCGGCGCGGCGCGCAGCAAGTTCTTCGACTGGATTTACCAGGTGCCGGCAGAGGGCTGGACGCCTGATCGCGAAGCCACCATCCGCGCAGGCAAGTTCTTCGAAAGTGGCACGCCGGGTGGCGGCAAGCAGTTCACCAGCGAAGATCCTTATTGGAACGGGATGACGGGCGCCGACAAAGCCGATCTGACCTGCCGGCAGAACTTCCACATGCTGGTGACCGATGGTTATTGGAATGGTGATAACCCTCCTGCATTGCCAGGCGCTTTCTTCACCAGCGAAACCTCGCGCACTTTGCCCGATGGCACGGCTTACAACGTGGGCGTTGCCGCAAGCCGAATTTTCTCCAATGTCTCGGGTTCGCTCTACGAGTCCTCCCTGGCCAATATCGCGTTTTATTACTGGGCCAAGGATCTGCGCCCAGATCTGGCCAACAACGTGTCGGCGTACTTCCCCGACAAAGCCACCGGCGTCTCCGGTGCACCGGTTGCAGGCGTCATCACCAGCCCCGCGTCGATTCCGGAGATCTACTACAACCCGGCCAACGATCCGGCCACCTGGCAGCACGCGGTGCAGTTCATGATCACCCTGGGCGTAGCCGGCACGTTGAATTATCCCGATGATCTGAACGCGTTGCGCACGGGCGGCAAGGCTTGGCCGCTCCCGGTCTGGAATGGCATCGAGGCCGTGGACGACACATGGCACGCCTCCATCAACGGCCGCGGTGATTACTTCAGCGCCTCGGATCCGGGCGAGCTGGTCAGCAAGCTGCAGGACATCATCAACAACATCGTCGCGCGGCGTACGGCCTCGACCGCCGGCAGCCTGAGCACCGCCGTGCTCACCGTGAACACGGTCAGCTACGGCACTGGCTACGACTCCAGCGACTGGAGCGGCAGCGCCACCGCGCGCAATGTCGATCCCGATACCGGCCTGTTCGGCGGCACGTTGTGGGATGCGGGCTGCAAGCTCAGCGGCGGTTTCTGCGTGGCCACCGGCAGCAATCCGGGCGCGGCGCGCGATCCGGACACGCGCGTGATTCTGACCGCTCAGGGCACCGGCACCGGGCAGGGCATCGCCTTGCGCTGGGCCGCGCTACCCACGGCCCTGCAGAGCCTGCTCGACAAGGACGAGAACGGCACGACCGATGGCAACGGCAGCGCGCGCCTCGATTTTCTGCGCGGCGATCGCGGCAACGAGGACAGCCTGTTCCATCGCCGTGGCTCGGTGCTGGGTGCCGTGGTGAATTCACAGGCGCTGTACGTGGCCGGACCGGACAGCGGCTATCGCGACACGTTCCCGACCGGCACGCCTGAACAAATCGCCGCCGCGGGCGGCAATACCTACGAGCGTTTCGTCTACACCAACCGCGCGCGCGCGCCGACGATTTATCTCGGCGCCAACGACGGCATGCTGCATGCCATTGACGCCACCGCCACGGCGGCCGGCGGCAACGAGCGCTGGGCCTACGTGCCGTACACGCTGTATGCCACGTTGAGCAAGGTCAGCGCCAAGAACTACGTGCTGCAGCCGATGGTGGACGCCACGCCGGTGGAGCGCGATGTGTTCTTCGCGGGCGCCTGGCACACGCTTCTGGTCGGCGGGCTGCGCCTTGGTGGTCGTGCCGTCTATGCGCTGGACATCACCCATCCCGCCGCGAGCGAAGCTAGCCCCGGTGCCAAGGTGCTGTGGGAGTTCAACCACGCCTCCAGCGGCGGCGGCGATCTCGGCTACACCTATGGTCAGCCCAACGTCGGTCGCTTGGCCAACGGCAAATGGGTGGTGCTGGTGCCGGCGGGTTATTTCCCCAACGGCAGCAGCGATGCCGCGGCCAGCAACCCTTACAGCAGCCTGTTCGTGCTCGATGCCCAGACCGGCGCGTTGATCCGCCAGATCAAGACCTCCAGCGCGCCGCAAACCGCGGTGATCAGCTACGGCCTGGCCGCGCCGGTGCTGGGCGATTACCAGAACGACCAGATCGATGATGCCGCGTTTGCCGGCGACCTGCGGGGTAATTTGTGGCGCTTTGATCTGTCCGATCCAAACCCCGCCAATTGGAGCGTCGACCTGGTGTTCAAGCCGACCACGCCCGGCGCGCGCCCGATCACGGCCATGCCGCGTCTGTTCCCCGATGTGCTCACGCGCAAGTTCGACGTGGTGTTCGGCACCGGCAAGTACCTCGGCCTGTCCGATCGCACCAATGCCGGCGTACCCACGCAGGCGTTCTACGGCGTACGCGAATACGGCAGCGCCGCGCCGGTATATCCCAGTGTCGACGACGATCTGGTCGCGCAGGATCTCGGCGCGCTGGCCAACGGCGCGCGCGTGCTCACCGACCTGCCGGTGCCGGCGAGCACCCGCGGCTGGTACTTTTTGCTGGACAGCGCCGTGGGTGAGCGCGGCGTGGTGAGTCCGATCGCCTTGTTCAACACCAATCGCGCGATTCTGACCACGTTGATTCCGGGCGGCAGCGATCCGTGCAACCCCAGCCGTCAGGGCGCGGTGCTGGTGGTCGATGCCGCCAACGGCGGCTCCAGCCCCGGGCTTGCCTCCTTGGCGGGTGGGCTGACGCTGGCGGCTGGTTACGGCGTGGCCGGCATCCGCGTGAGCAACCCTCCGGCGGCTGGCATGCTGCCAGTGGCCACACGCGTCGGCGGCGGCAACCTGATGCTGCCCGGCATCCTGCTGCCCGGCGGCAGCACCTTCCAGTTTTCCGACAGCTACTGGCGCCGCCGCTCCTGGCGCGTGCTGCAACAGGGGGACTGAGCATGCTGCCCGTCACTGCGTACACCCGCCGCGCACGCACGCGCGGCTTCACCTTGATCGAGCTGCTGATCGTGGTGGTGATCATCGCCATCCTCGCCGCCATCGCCATTCCCGGCTACCGCAACTACGTACTGCGCACGCACCGCACCGACGGCAAGGATCTGCTGCTGCGTCTGGCCATGGCGCAGGAGCGCTACCACACGGCGAACAACCGCTACACCGCGACGCTCGCGGATCTGGCCCAACCCTCCAGTTCCGAACACGGCTACTACGCCGCGCAGATCGCCACCGCCAGTTCCAGCCTGGCCTACACCTTGACCGCGGTGCCGCAAGCCGATCAGGTCAACGATGCCTGCGCCGATCTCACCCTCGACAACACCGGCGTCAAGGGCTACTCCGGCAGCGCCAGCAACGGCGCCTGCTGGTAGGCGCTGCGTGCAAGTGCTGATGCGCGCGGCGTTCTTGTTCTTGTCGCTGTATGCATCCGTGCGTAAACTACGCGACCTTTCGCCGGAGTAGCTCAGTTGGTAGAGCGGCGCATTCGTAATGCGTAGGTCGTAGGTTCGACTCCTATCTCCGGCACCACTTGCACTTCCGGGCACGTCCGCAGCAGTCCAGAAAACCCAGCAGAAACCCAGGAAAATGCTAGCTTTCCCGTCCGGGAACGTCCGGTGCTGTCCGCTTGCAGCCGGTCGCTATAGCGAGTGACTTTCCGAGTAACCCGCAAAAAGCGGTTTTCGAGTTACTCGCCCATGCTGACTGATACCAAGCTCAAGGCCCCGCGCCCACGCGTGAAGCTCTACCGCGTT